>OMRJ01000084.1 GCA_900313475.1 uncultured Eubacteriales bacterium
CCCGTTCCCATCCCGAACACGGTAGTTAAGCTCAACTGTGCCGAAAATACTTGGCGGGCAGCTGCCCGGGAAAATAGGTCGTCGCCGACATCTGCACATTCTTCGGAATGTGCTTTTTGTTTTTTAAAACAAAAAAGTACCCGTCGACCGACCGGCACTTTATTTTTACGCTCCCGGCGGCAGAACCGCTCCGAAGCACGAAACCTGCGTATTTTTACTCATATCTTGACGTTATACCGAAATATTCCTCAAGACAAAGCCCACTGTTGTAAATGTCGGTTGCGAGAGAGATACCGACATATCTTATGTGCCACGGCTCATATCTGTAGCCTGTTATCGATTCCTTGTCCTCGGGATAGCGGAGAATAAAGCCGTATTTATAGCAGTTCGCGGCAACCCATTTTCCCTCGGTCGTATCGGCAAACGAATACGTTATGGTGTTCAGATCGATTGCGTAACCCGTCTGATGCTCGGAATTGCCCGGACGGGCTGAATATCTGTCCGCAGCCGCTTTGCCGTCGCGTGCGCAGTAGCGCTCATAAAGGCTTTTCTGGAGCGTATATGAACGAAAGCCGGAGCTTATATAAAGCTCACAGCCATCCTCGGCGGCGGACTGCTTCATCTCATTGAATGCCGCCTGACAGTCTGCGGCAAGCCTACCGGGATTGTAGGTTGAAGGAACCGAATATGTCTTGTTCGCAATCATAATGCCGTCAATGTATGTTATACCGTCTTTTTCGGTTATTTTGAAGCCCTTTGACGTCGTTCCCTTGTCGATTTCGACGCCTGACGGATAGGGTGACTGCGTCACAGGCACGGAGGAGGGCGTTTCCCGTCTTGTTGCGGCTTCTTCCGTCTGTTTTTCCGCGGTCGTTTCCGCGGTCGGCTCCGTATGCTTCTCCGTTTTCGCCTCAGTGGGCGCGGATGTGTCAAGCGGCGGCTCCGTTATCGGCGCGGCGGTTTCGTCATTATGCGTGCCGGCGAACACGGAGCATGCGGAAAACAGCAGAACCGCAGCGACTGTTAAAGAATAAAAGGCAGTTGTTTTGCGTCTCATTATAATGTCCTTTCGGAAAATGCTATATATAGTCTGCAACTAAATATTATAACCCCGTTTTCTTAAAACGTCAATAAAATTTACGGCGGTGCAGCCTGTAATAATTCAGAACGGCTTTCGTCTTCATCGGTTTTTGCTTTTTTCGGCGGCAAGATATTTATTTCGGATCATCTTCGTTTGCTCTGCGGATATATATTTGTGCGATAAAATGCATTTCGCCGTGTTTCGCACGGTTGTCCCGTCAAGGACACCGCTGTCAAGCGCGCTGATAACCGCATCGGGATAATTTACAAACAGATTTGTAAAATAGCGGCGCTGCGCTTTCCGCACGTCCGCATTGTTCCTCACGGGCATATTCAGCACTTTTTCGGTCTGCTCCGCCTGTCTGTTTTTTCCGCAGTGCTTTACGCGAAGGTAGTCGCATTCAAAAATCTGTACGTTCGGCAGCTCCGAGAAAAGCGCCTCAAGCAGCCACGGCATCCATTTGTCCGAATGCTTTCTGAAGCTCAACGGTCTGAGCGCATATATGATGCGGATATCGCTGACATAGGGCAGAAACTTTTCAAGCTGCGAAAGGCATGAGCCTACGTTTTTTGTATTGTTTATCATATACGCGTGCAAAAGATCTTCCTCATAATACTTATGCGGCAGGTCATGAAAAAACAGTGACTTTGCCTCCGCGCACGACAGCTCCGCCGCCAGTTTTTTTACGTCGTCGGGCTTTACGCCGATAATTTTTTCCGTCGGAAGGTTCGGCATTGCCTTATGCTCCTCCTCGGCGTATTCCTCTGTGCTCAATTCGCGAAGCGCATCGGTAAACCGTTCAAGCCTTGCTTCCTTGCGTCTGTCCTTTGCGTTTTCGGCATGATACACGGGCATGCGGTAATTTGTTTCATACATCTCGGCATCGGGACAAATCTCACGCAGCCGTAAAAAAAGCTCGGCACAGGCATGTGCGTCCGAGAGCGCATTGTGGTGGTGAACAAGCTCAATTCCGAATCTTTCGGAAAGGCTTTCAAGACCGAATTTCGTCCCCTTCGGCAAAACCGCCTGCGCAAGCGCAAAGGTACAGACAAAACGTACTTTTTCGGGGCGCTCGATCTTATACTTTTTCATACAGTGCGAAAGAGCGGAAAGGTCGTTTGACGCTCCGTGTGCAATAATTATCCTTCCCTCTATCAGCGGGCGTATCTTTTCCCACGCCTCGCCGAAGGTTGGCGCACCTGCTACCGATTCCGCATTAAGTCCCGTGATTTCGGTAATTGCCGGTGCAAATTCACACTGCGGGTCAATG
The DNA here is from genome assembly GCA_900313475.1 of uncultured Eubacteriales bacterium. GTDB lineage: Bacteria > Bacillota > Clostridia > Oscillospirales > Acutalibacteraceae > RUG806. The sequence goes on from OMRJ01000084.1 coordinate 2,352, forward strand.
AGCGAGTAATAGCTGTCAATCACTTTGCCGTCTTCAAATGTGCAGATTCCCGCGGCGCATATACTGCGGCCGCAAAGATCGGGCATTTCAAAATCGACCGCTGCAAATCTATCCGTGCTTCTCACGCCGACTCCCCTTTCACGGTTTGCACCGTCTTATTCTGTATTTTACTTTGCACCGTCTTATTCTGTATTTTACATTATATAAAAAGATTTTTCAACCTGATTAAAACATTTTTGCGTTACAAGAGCTTATGAATTTCATATTCGGTACATTTAACCTAAATTTATTGACAAACACACTGTTTTCTTGTATGATAAAGACAATACTTTCTCCTCGGAGGCGTCTTATGGTCAAAAACAAAAACAATATAAAACGCGGCGGCTTTTCAATGTGGCTCCTTATCTGGGGACTGGGGCTTGCCGGACAGATATGCTGGAACATGGAGAACCAGTGGTTCAATACGTTTGTCTATGCCAAGATTGCAAAGGATCCTAAAATCATAACCGGCATGCTCATATGCTCCGCGGCAGCCACCACATTTGCGACCTTCTTCTTCGGAACATGGGCGGACAGAACCGGCAAACGCCGCACCTTCATCTCGCTCGGCTACATTTTGTGGGGCATTTTCACGATCGCATTCGGACTGACTCAATTCATCAGTCATGATCAATATCTGCTTATGGCGGCGTCCGTCGTTCTTGCCGACACGGTAATGAGCTTTTTCGGTTCAATGGGCAACGACGCAGGCTTCAACACATGGACGAATGACATTATGACCGATAAAAACCGCGGCGGAATCGGCGCGGCGCTTGCAACACAGCCGGTTCTCGGCACGATCCTCGGCACGGTCATCGGCGGCATGCTCGTCGGGGAAAACGATAACTACATGCGTCTGTTCGTGGTCATGGGCGTGTTTGTAATTGTGTTCGGCATTATTTCGCTGTTTGCGCTGAACAAGAAAGACGACGTCGAGCCGAGTGTCAGAGGCACATTTTTACATCAGTTCGCAAGTGTTTTCAATTTCAAAAAATTCTTTGCGCAAAAAGAGCTTGTGCTTGTAAATGTCGGGGTATCGCTTTTCTTTATCGGATTCAATGTCTATTTCGCCTACATGGGCAATTATATTATATATTACCTCGGCTACACCGCCGATCAGATGGGAATAATCGAAGCCGTTCCGCTGCTTCTCGCAATGCTCACCGCGATTCCGATAGGCATTCTCATCAACAAAAACAAACACCCGTATCTCGCGCTTGCCTCCGTAGCGGTAAATGTTATCGGACTTCTTATTCTTTTCCCGATAAAAGCGGGAGACATAGACGTTAATTCGCTGTTCAATCTTCGCATATGGCTCGGTATATTTATTGTCGGAGTGGGCTATGTCGGCATTCTGCAAACCACAAAAGTATGGACAAAGCAGCTCTACCCGAAGGACGCAAAAGGTCAGTTTGAGGGAATATGGATACTGTTCTTTGTGCTTATCCCGATGATAGGCGGTTCGCTTATCGGGCAGGCGGTCGTATCGTCGAGCAAGGCTTCGTTTATGGACGAGGTCAGCGGTCAGATGCAGTATATCCCGAACGGGAATATTTTCATCGTCGGCGCGGCAGTGATCCTGCTCTCCGCGATTCCGTTTATATTTACCGCAAAGCTGCACAAAAAACGGGTCGGCGAAGAAACGGCACAGTAAAAAAATAACATTCTGCAGCACCCGTCCGGAGTTCATCGGATAGGGTGCTGTTTTGATATGAAACCGTAAGAAAAAATACAAAAAAACGATTTTGCCGAAATTAAATTGACAAAATACATTTTTTTCGGCAATCAAAAAATCTGAACGACGGGAAAACTCTCCTGTCCGGCGGAGTTCCTTAAATCAAATATGTTTCATATTTTAACAAATGCCGTAAAAAGAACCGAGACTTGTTACGCACAAATCTCGGTTTCTTCGGGTCTTTTTTACAGTCCCATGCTGTTTTATTTTTGATTATTTGCCGAAGTATCTCTTAAGAAGTCCGGCGAATGCCTTGCCGTGGCGGGCTTCGTCGCGAGCCATCTCATGGACGGTGTCGTGAATAGCGTCGAGTCCCTGTTCTTTTGCCATTTTTGCAAGCTCAAATTTGCCGAGTGTTGCGCCGTTTTCGGCTTCCACTCTCATTTCAAGATTCTTCTTGGTGGAATCGGTGACAACCTCGCCGAGCAGCTCCGCGAATTTTGCCGCGTGCTCCGCTTCTTCGTATGCAGCCTTTTCCCAATAAAGACCGATTTCGGGATAACCCTCTCTGTGGGCAACTCTTGCCATTGCAAGATACATGCCGACCTCTGTGCACTCACCCGTGAAGTTTGCGCGAAGACCTTCAAGAATTTTCTCGTCTACACCCTTTGCAACGCCGACGACATGCTCGGCTGCCCATGTAAGACTGTCTTCCTTAACTTCTTTGAATTTTGAACCGGGAACTCCGCACTGGGGGCATTTTTCGGGCGGCTCCGCTCCCTCGTGAACATATCCGCATACGGGGCAGACCCATTTTTTTATTTCAGCCATATTATCGTCTCCTTATATTTAATTTGTTTGCTGTTTGATTGTGAGATTACTATAACATACTTTAATCGGTTTGTAAATAGTTCTGATGTAAATTTTTTAGAATAATTCTAAATTTCTTTTGCAAATATCCGTTTTTTTAGCTTTTTGTCAACTCTTTGAAAAGCGTTTTCATATCCGAAACGATATCCGTTGCGCCGTTTTCAATAAGACAGGGGACGTCTCTGAACCCCCATGTCACGGACAGGCACGGCACGCCCGCGTTTGCAGCGGTTGCGATATCCACCTCAGAGTCGCCTATATAAACGGTTTTTGTCCTGTCGGCGTTAAGCGTTTTTATGACCTCGTTCACCGAATCGGGGAACGGCTTTTTGCGAACGTTCTCGCGTGCGCCGACACAAAAATCAAACAGACCGTCGAAGTATTTTTTGCAGAGCGTCTGCACCGCATAGTCCGCTTTGTTTGACACGACCGCCGTCTTTATCCCCGCTCCGCGCAGCTTTTTTATAAGCTCGTGAATGCCGCCGTAGGGCTTTGTGTTGTCGGCACAGTGCGCGGCATAGTGCTCATTGAACGCCTTTTCGACCTCATCGGTCACGGTCGCCGGAGTGCCTGCGGGCACGCCGCGCTCAATAAGCTTGCGGATCCCGTTGCCGACAAACGCGCGCGTCTCGTCGATCGTCCGCTTCGGCATGGAAAATTTATCAAGCGCAAAATTCAGACTGTTGTCAAGATCGGTAAGTGTGTCAAGCACCGTCCCGTCCAGATCAAACACAGCAAGCTCGTATTTCATAACCTCACCTTCCTGACTTGTATTGTAATAAATTATGTTTTTATGTGACGAAAGCTTTTTCGGGAAAGTTTTTCGCAAAACTTCATTTTTTTAACGGGGTTTGCAGTTAACCGTCAACACCGAAGCAGCGCTCGGCAACCTGTTTGCGGCACGGCACACAGGCACCGAAAAACGGCGCATTACTTTTCAAACATTTTCATGAGGTCGGCAAACGGCGAAGCGGAAGCTGCGGCTTTTTTCTCCTCCTCTTTCTGTCGGCGCCGGTATGCCTCTACGTCTCCGCGCCCCGCGCCCCTTGAATTGTCTTCGTGACGCTTTTGAAAATCGGAAAGGCGCTCGCGGTGACCGCAGTTTGTGCAGACAAATACCTTTTTGTCGCCTTCGCCGCGCAGCTCCATTTTTTTGAAGCAATCGGGGCATCGCGCGTTTGAAATTTGGCTTACGCCCTTGCGGTAGCCGCATTCGCGGTCGGGGCAGACAAGGCTTTTTCCGCGCTTGCCGTTCACCTCAAGCAGGTATTTGCCGCACTGCGGGCACTTTTCGCGCGTCATATTGTCATATTTATACTGCGCGTCGCTCGCAATAACCTCGCTGACGAGCGCCGACGCGAATTTTTTCATGTCGCCGATGAATTTTTTCATGTCGGCTTTGCCCTTGCCTATGTTTTGAAGCTGCTGCTCCCAACGCGCCGTAAGCTCGGCGGAGCGCAGGTCGGCGGGGACAAGCTTTATAAGTTGCTCGCCCTTCGGTGTGGGACGTATTTCTCGTCCGTTTCTGACGACCGAACCGTTTGCAAACAGCTTTTCTATTATGTCCGCGCGTGTGGCGGGAGTACCCAGACCGCTCGCGTCGCTGAGCGCATCACGCAGCGCTTTGTCGGATATCACGTCTGTCGGATGCTCCATTGCGGAGAGAAGCGTTGCCTCGGTGTAGCGTGCCGGAGGCTTTGTTTTGCCCGACACGACTTTAATTTCGCGTATTTTCACGGTGCCGCCCTGCTTCAGCTCCGGCAGCTCCTGCGAACGGTTCTCGAAATCCGTATCCTCCTCACCGTCATCGGCGGAAAAAGTGCCGTAGGCGGTTTTCCAGCCGGGCGTGCGGACGGTGTTGCCCTTTGCAAAAAACTCATTTTTGCCCACAGTGAGCTTAAGCGATGTTTCGTCGTATTCGTACGGCGCCGACAGCACGGCGAGGAAACGGCGAACAACAAGGTCGTATATTTTCTTTTCGTCGCCGCCCATTCTCATAAAGTCCGCCGGCTCCTCCGTCGGAATTATCGCGTGGTGATCGGTGACCTTTGCGTCGTTCACGATATATTTTGTGCGTATCTGCCCTGCGCGGATAAGCGCGGAGGCAGAATCGCGGTACGCTCCGGAATTGACCGCCTTGAGCCTGTCCTTCAGCGTGAGAGCGACGTCGGAGGTGATGTAGCGCGAATCGGTGCGCGGATAGGTGAGCACCTTGTGCGTTTCGTAAAGGCTCTGCATCAGGTCAAGAGTGTATTTTGCCGAAAATCCGTATTTTTTGTTCGCGTCACGCTGTAATTCGGTGAGATCGTAGGCGGCGGGCGGAGGCGTCTGTTTATACGCTTTTTTTATCTCCGAAACAATCGCGGGCGCTCCCGCGCACGATTTCACTATCCCCTGCGCAAATTCAATATCCGAAAAACGCGTGTTTCCCTTTTTGTCGCGAAATGTGCCGTTAAAGCCCGCAAAAGAGGCTCGCACGGTGTAATAATCCTTAGGGATAAACTCGCGTATCTCTTTTTCGCGGCGGACTATCATTGCGAGAGTCGGCGTCTGAACACGTCCTGCGGACAGGCGGTCGTTATACTTGCATGTAAGCGCTCGGGTCACGTTCAATCCGACATACCAGTCCGCCTGTGCTCTTGCCTCCGCCGAACGGTAAAGGTTGTCGTATTCGGCGGCGGGACGCAGCGACGCGAACCCCTCGCGCACGGCTTTGTCCGTCTGCGACGATATCCAAAGGCGCTTCATCGGCTTTTTAACGCCTGCTTTCATTATTATCCACCGCGCCACAAGCTCTCCCTCGCGTCCGGCGTCGGTTGCGATTATGATTTCGTTAACATCGGGGCTTTTTAAAAGGCGGCTGACCGCGCCGAACTGCTTCGATGTCTGTTTTATTACGGTCAGCTTCATTTTTTCGGGGAGCATCGGCAGCGTTTCGAGCGACCATGTCTTGTATTTATCGTCATAGCTTTCGGGGTCGGCAAGCGTCACAAGGTGACCGAGCGCCCATGTTACAATGTATTTTGCGCCGATGATGCAGCCGTCGCCGTTTTTCGAGCAGCCGAGCACACGCGCAAGATCGCGCGCGACGGACGGTTTTTCGGCAAGCACAAGTGATTTCGCCATTTATCTTTCCTCCGCATTTTTCCGAATAAAAAACGTTTTTGCAATTATTCAAGATAATATAAAATACTCCATTATACATATAATAGCAAATCCGTTATATAAAATCAATGACACGGCAGCAAAAACAATTTATACAAAAAAATTTTAAAAACTTCAAAAAAAGACTTGATTTTTGTTTTTGCACGTAGTATAATGCGATTGTAAGGACGTGAACAACTCCTTATAAAAATTAATCAGCTTTCCACACTCTTTTTCTTCATAAATATCTCCACAGGGAAAACGCCGGACGTAAGTCCGGCGTTTTTCCTTTAAATAAATCATCCGCTGCGCAGGCTGACGGGACTTGAACCCATGTCACCCGTCAGGCTAGGCTGACGGGACTTGAACCCGTGTCGGTTTTGACAGGCTGATTTTCGCTCATGCCGCGTTAAAACCCTTGCAAATACGTCAAGTA
>OMRJ01000145.1 GCA_900313475.1 uncultured Eubacteriales bacterium
CAATAATCGGAGCGGTAATTTTGTTCCCGCTGACCTTTGCACTCATCTATGAATACAATGTCATTTCGGAGGGCGCAGAGCGTTTTTCACACGGCGATCTGAACACAAAGATAACCGAAAAGCTGCTGTTCGGACCGTTTAAACGCTTTGCGCAAAACCTGAACAGCATCAACGACACCGTAAACAATGCCGTCAGAGATCAGATAAAAAGCGAGAGCATGAAAACGGAGCTTATCACCAATGTTTCGCACGACCTTAAAACACCGCTCACTTCAATAGTGAACTATATTGATTTGCTGAAAAAACTCGACATTGACGACGCAACGGCAAAAGAGTACATTGGCGTCATAGACAGACAGTCGCAGCGCCTTAAAAAACTCACCGTTGACATTGTCGACGCATCAAAAGCCGCAACAGGCAACATTGAAGTTAATCCGGAAAAGCTCGACCTTCGGGTAATGGTATCTCAGATGGACGGCGAATACTGCGACAAGCTCGATAAAAGCGCACTGTCGCTTATAATCAATGTTCCCGAAAACCCGACATACGTAAATGTGGACGGCAGACTTCTGTGGAGGGTGTTTGACAATATTATGAACAACGTCTGCAAATACTCACTTCCCGGCACACGTGTCTATCTCACCCTGACGGAAATAAACGGTACCGCATCTGTAATTCTGCGCAACATTTCAAAGAACGAGCTTAACATTGCGCCCGAAGAACTGACCGAGAGATTCGTGCGCGGCGACTCGTCGCGAAACACGGAAGGCAGCGGTTTGGGGCTGTCGATTGCATCAAGCCTGACGGAGCTTATGGGCGGCAGCTTCAAAATCAGCATTGACGGCGATCTTTTCAAGGTTTCCGTCACATTCCCCTCCGCCGAATAAAAAATACAGTTCCCCTGTCTTATCATTTACCGTACAAAATAAACATGGGATGCTTTTGATAAAAAACGGGCTGCCGCCTTTCGGACAATTCCGAAGACGGCAACCCGTTTTCTGTAAAATATCAATCAAAACTCCGAAGCCCATAGTTTTCTTAATTGAAAAAGGTCGTCGTAAGCAGCACTATTCAAAAGCCTTTTTTAATGCGGCGACGCGCTTTTTTATGCAAGCGCGTACAAGGCGCGACCACAGGGCGATGTCGTAGCCGTGCACCGTACCGAGAGTTTCGGTTATCTCAACGCGTGCACCGTGTTCGGCAAGACGCTTTGCAAAATTCACACCGTCATCGTGCAGGCAGTCAAACTGGGCTGTCTCTATATAAACGTCGGGTAACCTTTCGGGCAGCGTCATCTGCATCGGGCTTGCCTCTCTGTCATCGCCGTTCGCAAGGTATTTTTCCCACATGCAGCGGTTGTTTACCGCATTCCAAACCGGTGTATCGGTATACTTCTTCATGGATTCGGTTTTCATTTCACTGTCGGTAACGGGATAGAGCAGCATCGCAAGGCGCGGTGTAACCTCGGCGTCCGCCATTACATAAGAAGCTATCGCGCCGCCCGCGCTGTCGCCGCCGACGGCATAGGGCATATCGCCGTAAGTCTTTTGCAGCCACGACGATGCCAGACGCGCGTCATTTCGCGGCGCGGGATAGACCGCGTCGGGAAGAAGTCCGTAATCGGGGCACACTACCCTGCAATCGGCTCTTTTTGCATACACGGACATCAGCTTTTTGTGGTGCGGCGCCGCCTCAAAACCGAAACCGCCGCCGTGAAAATAAAGCAGCGTCGGAAGCCTTTTTCCGCGGGTGCGGCGGGTGCGCGGTTCAAAAACATCGATATGCAGGGTGCTCCCGTCATCACGCAAAACATGCGCCGTTTCGTGACGGCAGCGGTGAACGGGAGTGAAAAAAAGAAGCGCCTTTTGCGCGCCCCATGCGGCTTTCATCAGCCATGGGGCACGCGTAAGCGCATATCTGTAAAATTTTAATTCTCTGCCGGTGTTGTCCTTGGGCATAAAACCTCCGTAGGAAAAATCGGACTATCTGAAATCGTAGTGATGAGCCTCGCGGAGCATCATATCTTTAACTTTCATGATGCGAGTGGTGGCGCTTCGCTCGTTCTCGTCAAGCTTCATCGAAATATACTTTACGGTTTCCTCATACTGCGGAATCATAACGTGCTCAAGCGCATTGACGCGGCGGCGCGTTTTCTCAATTTCCGCAGCCATAAGCTGGCATGATTTTTCGGTTTCGGCAAGCTTAATAAGGTCGGGCAGAATATCGGAAATATACTTGACCGCTCCGTCAAGCTCGGTTGACGTAAACGCAAAGCCGTATGGATAGATATCGGCGTCGTCCGCGGTTTTAAGCTGCGTTGAAAACTCCGGAATGAGCACCGACATAACGTTCTTTTCCGAAACTTCTACGCTTACCTCCTGCATCGGCATCATGAGAGCCGATTCGATATCGGCGTCGCTCATCACGGAACGCGCGACAGCCATATATCTGTTTGCTTCGGCAATGCCGTTTTCGACCTTTTTGCGAAGCTCCTTGTTTTCTCTTACAAGCTCCATAAAACGCCGCATCAATTCGTCGCGCTTGTCCTTCAAAAGCTTGTGACCTCTGCGC
>OMRJ01000252.1 GCA_900313475.1 uncultured Eubacteriales bacterium
ACGGGTGTCGGCGAATCTGTCGTCGGCACGCTTTTGAAAAAAGGTATTCTTACGGCTTTTGATGTTGAAAAACGCCGCACGCCTGCGACTTACTTTCCGGATAAAAAAGGACGTTATTTGCTGTCCGACGAGCAGAAAAAGGCGTATGAAAAACTTCTTGAAGTTTACAATTCCGAAGAAAGCGGCGCCGCGCTTTTGTACGGCGTCACCGGCAGCGGAAAAACGGGCGTTTATTCTGAGCTTATCGAAAAAGCGGTTGCGGACGGGCGAGGCGTTATTGTGCTTGTGCCCGAAATATCGCTTACTCCGCAGTGTGCGTCAATATTCATGAACCGTTTCGGTGACAGGGTTGCAGTGCTGCACAGCGGAATGTCGGCGGGAGAGCGCTTTGACGAATGGCACAGGATAAAGCGCGGCGAAGCGACCGTCGTTATAGGAACAAGAAGCGCTGTTTTCGCACCGGTCAAAAATTTGGGACTTATCGTTATCGATGAGGAGCAGGAGCACACCTACAAGTCGGAGACATCGCCGCGGTACAACGCGAAGGACGCGGCGAGGTTCAGATGCGCATACAATAAAGCTGCGCTTGTGCTTGCCTCCGCAACACCCTCGGTGGAGACATTCGCGAAGGCGCGCGCGGGCAAATATACTCTTTGCGAGCTTACAAAGCGTTTCGGCAAGGCGGAACTGCCGGAGGTGCATACCGTTGATATGACGGACAAGACGCTGCTGCACCGTTTTATGTCGCTGTCACAGCCGCTTGTTGACGAGATAGAACAAAACTGCAAAAACGGACAGCAATCGATTATCCTTGTTAATCGCCGCGGTTACAACACATTTGTTGTATGCCGCGAGTGCAAGCACGTTGTCACATGCCCGAATTGCAGCATATCAATGACATATCATTCCGTTAATAATCGCCTTATGTGCCATTATTGCGGTTATTCGACACCGTTCGGCACGGTATGCCCGGAGTGCGGTGCGCAAAATATACGATATTCGGGATTCGGCACTCAAAAGGTGCAGCAGGAGCTTCAGTCATTGTTACCCGACAAAAAAATACTCCGCATGGATGCAGATACTACGACGGCGAAAAACGCGCATGACATTGCGCTCGGCGCCTTTGCCAACGGTGAATACGATATTCTTATCGGCACGCAAATGGTGGCGAAAGGACTTGATTTTCCCAATGTAACACTTGTGGGCATTGCGTCTGCGGACGGTGAGTTGTATGACGATGATTTCAGAAGCTCCGAACGTGTGTTTGACCTCATAACACAGGTGGTCGGCAGAGCGGGACGCGGTAATATTAAGGGCAGAGCCGTTATTCAAACTGTGTCGCCGGGAAATGATATAATTTCTCTTGCCGCAAAACAGGATTATGTTTCGTTTTATGAGCGTGAAATAATATTGCGCAAAGCAATGATTTATCCGCCTTTCTGCGATATCTGCGTTGTAGGTTTTTCCGGCGAAAGCGAAGAAAAATGCGTTCGCTGCGCCGATGATTTTTTGCGGAAGCTTGTGTGTGAAAACAACGGCGAAAACGGCATTAAAATGGTCGTGCTCGGTCCGATTGCTCCGAAGGCGGAGCGTCTCGGCGGGCGGTACAGAAGAAGGATAATTATAAAAACAAAAAATACGTCGAAATTCAGAGCGGTGCTTTCCGCTTTGCTGAAAGAGGTTTCGTCGGATAAAAATAACAGGGCGGTGAACGTGTATGCGGACATCAATCCCGAAAATACTGATTAAAGAACTCGTTTGTTCGGCAAAAAGCGAATTGCCGTTTGTTTTTTGAAAAAGCATTTTGATGTGATTCAACATCGGCCGAACGGAGCATTTTCATCGGAGGAAGTATAATGGCAATAAGAAAGATAAGGGTAAATGACGATCCCATTCTTCGCAAAAAAAGCAGGGATGTCACGGAATTCGACGAGAGACTTTTTACGCTTCTTGACGACATGCGCGAAACGCTTGCAAAGTCCGACGGAATCGGACTTGCGGCTGTTCAGGTCGGAGTCCTCCGACGCGCGGTCGTCGTGGATCTCGGCGACGGAGTGAAGGAGCTGATAAATCCGTCGATTGTCGAGAGCTCGGGTGAACAGCGAGAGAGCGAGGGTTGCCTTTCGCTGCCGCATAAATACGGAATAACGGTTCGTCCGAAGACAGTTACCGTGCGCGCACAGAACCGCAACGGAAACTGGTGTCTTTACAAGGGTACAGATCTTGCGGCAAGATGTTATTGTCATGAGCTTGATCACCTCGACGGAAAGCTCTACACCGACGTCCTTGCGCCCGGTGAAAAGGTTTATTTTTCAAAGGATAATTAAACGGGGTGTCTGAATGTATAAAGTAATTTTTATGGGAACGCCCGATTTTGCCGTTGCCGCGCTTAATTGTCTTATTTCGGCTCCGGGGTATGATGTGGTGCTTGCCGTAAGCCAGCCCGATAAGCCCGTGGGAAGAAAACAGGTGCTTATGCCTACACCTGTGAGGGCGGCAGCCGAAGCCGGAAACGTCGAAGTCTATCAGCCGGCATCGCTTAAAACCGACGAAGCATATGAAAAGCTTTTGTCTTATGCCCCCGATTTTATAGTAGTAGCGGCTTACGGTAAAATTTTGCCGCAGCGTGTGCTCGATATACCGAAATACGGCTGTGTGAACCTTCACGGTTCGCTTTTGCCGAAATACCGCGGTTCCGCACCCATTCAGCGCTGTGTCATAAACGGCGAAAAGGTTACGGGGATTACCGCTATGCTGATGGATGCGGGTGTCGACACGGGTGATATGCTGTTAAAAACCGAGACGGAAATAGGTGAAAACGAAACGGCCGGTGAGCTTTTTGACCGCCTTGCCGCAATGTGCCCCGATATTCTGCTCAAAACGCTTAATGGAATCGTTGACGGCTCTGTTAAGCCGGTAAAGCAGGATCCCGAAAAAGCTACGCTTGCGCCGATGCTTGATAAGAATGAATCGGTCATTGATTGGAGCAGCAGTGCTCGCGACGTTCACAACAAGGTGCGCGGTATGGATCCGTGGCCCGTTGCGCGCACTTCGTTCGGAGGCAAGCTTTTGAAGCTTTACGGCACTCACCCCGTCGACGGCTTGTCGGCTGAGGGCGAGGTCGGTACAATTTCGGTCAGGGACGGACATCTTTTTGTAAAGTGCGGCGGCAATACCGTCTTGGAGCTTACCGAAGTGCAGCTTGAGGGTGCAAAAAGAATGTCGGCATCCGACTTTCTGCGCGGACACGCGAATGCGGACGGCACTGTACTCGGTTGAGTATTGACGGCAAAGTCCCGCGGGGAGTACCGACCGAATCTTTTATTTTTTCGGCGGCAGCCGGTAATGTTAGGTTGATTTTAATCTTTTGTAATATACTTGATTTGAAATTGAAAGGACAATTTCAAATATTAACTCTACAGGAGGTAGTTCTTATGCCGGGAACCTACGGTTTTTTGTACGGCGGCGACAGCACTCTGCTGTATTTTGTGCTTGTCGTTCCGGCTCTTATTCTCTCGGTTATCGCGCAAATCGCCGTAAAAAAGGCGTTTTCGTCGTATTCGGGAGTTTACAGTAAAAGCGGCTATTCCGGCGCACAGGCAGCAGAAGCCGTTTTGCGCTTTTACAACATTACAAACGTGAGGATAGAAATGTGTTCGGGAAAGCTTACCGACCATTACGATCCCCGCACGAACGTTATACGGTTGTCGGAAGCAGTGTATTCATCAACGTCGATTGCGGCGATAGGCGTCGCCTGTCACGAAGCCGGGCATGCTGCGCAGTATGCGCAGAGCTATGCCCCGATAAAAATACGCAATGCCATCCTGCCCGTATGCAGAATCGGCTCGTACGCGGGCATTCCTCTGGCGCTTCTCGGACTGTTTCTGTCATTTCAGCCGCTTGTCACAGTCGGGCTTCTTCTCTATTCGTTCATTATGTTATTCCAGCTTGCGACGCTTCCCGTTGAAATGAACGCGAGCCGCCGCGCGATGAGCGTTATCGAGCAGACGGGACTGCTGCGTGACGAAAACGAGCTTGCGGGTGCTAAAAAAGTGCTTCGCGCCGCCGCATCTACCTATATAGCCGCTTTGGCGGTGTCGCTTGCAAACCTCTTGCGGTTTGTGGTGATGTTCAACAACAGACGCAGGAGATAAAATATGAAGTCTGCCCGTGAAACAGCCGCGGATATACTTGTTGCCGTCGAAAAAAACGGCGCGTATTTATCCTCAGCGGTTACAGACGCGTTAAGGCAAAACGGCTTTGCCGACGAGCGCGACAAAAAACTCGTGTCTTCAACAGTCTATGCCGTAACGGAGAATAAGCTTGCGATTGACGGGTGTTTATCGTCTTTTCTCACGAAACCGCTCACAAAGCTTCCTCCGTTTGCACTCGCGGTTATGCGTGCCGGAGCCGCGCAGATAATGTTTTTCGACAGAATCCCGGTAAGCGCCGCGGTAAATGAGAGTGTTAAGCTTGTAAAAAAACGCGGTTTTGCCTACGTCGCCGGAACGGTAAATGCGGTGCTGCGCAAGGTGGCTGCAAATGCAGCCGCCGGCGGAAAATCGGCGGAAAGGCAGTCGCTTGCCGAACGGTTTTCGTATCCGGCGGAGCTTGCGGAGCTTTTTGTTTCGCAGTTCGGCGAAACGGAAACGGAACGAATTTTCAAAGCTTTTGAGGGTCGGCGTCCCGTGTTTATACGTGTGAATACTCTTAAGACCGACGCAGACAGTCTCAAAAAAATACTTGAATCCGACGGTGTACGGACTGCGAAAACATCACTTGAAAACTGTCTTGAGATAGAGGATTTCGGCGATATGACATCGCTTGCGGCCTTTAAACGCGGGCTTTTTCACGTTCAGGACATGTCGTCGCAGTTCTGTGCTGCGGTGCTCGGCGCACAGGCAGGCGATACTGTCATAGACTGCTGTGCCGCTCCGGGCGGAAAATCGTTTACAATTGCCGAATATATGAATAATGTCGGGCATATCGTATCGTGCGATATTCATCCGCACAAAACGGAGCTTATCAAAAAAAGCGCCGCCCGTCTCGGAATAACCTGCATTGAAACGGTGTGTGCCGACGCTTCAAAGCTGCCCGAAAAATATGCGGGTGCCGACCGCGTGCTGTGTGATGTTCCGTGTTCGGGATTCGGTGTGATAGGGCGTAAGCCCGAAATTAAATATAAACCGCTGACGGGTATCGCGGGTCTGCCCGATATCCAGAGCGCTGTACTGGAGCGCGGCGCGTCTCTTGTAAAAAAGGGCGGACGGCTCGTCTATTCGACATGCACACTGAATAATGCTGAGAACGGAGATGTCTGTGCGGATTTTCTTCTCCGACATCCCGAATTCTCGGTTTGTACAGACGGAATATATGAAGAAAAAGCATCGGAAAACGGTTTTGTTACCGTTTTGCCGACCGAAAACGGCGGTGACGGATTTTTTATAGCCGCGTTTGAACGGAGCACAAAATGAAAAAAGACATTCGCTCTCTTACATACGGGGAGCTTGAAAACGAAATAAAAGCACTCGGTCTGCCGCGTTTTCGCGCCGGGCAGATATACCGTTGGCTTCATGTCTCACTTGTCGAATCGTTTGAAGAAATGACCGATCTTCCAAAATCGCTCCGCCAAAGTCTAAATGACAATTTTGTAATATTCGGCTGCACTATTGAAATGAAGCTCGTTTCGGAGTATGATAGTACAATAAAGTATCTTTTTGCACTTAATGACGGTGAGGTCATCGAAACCGTGCTGATGAAATACAAATACGGTTACACCGTGTGCGTTTCTTCGCAGGTCGGCTGCCGTATGGGGTGCAAATTCTGCGCGTCTACTCTCGGCGGCGTCGTCAGAAGCCTGCTGCCGTCCGAAATTCTCGGGCAGGTGTATGCGGTTGAGCGCGACAACGGAATCAGAGTATCGCATATCGTTATGATGGGCATGGGCGAACCGCTTGACAATTTCGATAATGTCATGCGCTTTTTGCAGCTTGTGACGGACGAAAAAGGGCAGAATATCGGCATGCGTCACATCTCGCTGTCGACTTGCGGGATCGTGCCGAAAATATATGAGCTTATGGATAAAAATCTGCAGCTCACTCTTTCGGTGTCGCTCCACGCGCCGAACGATGAAATACGCTCGTCCATGATGCCCGTGAACAATGCATATAACATCGAAAAGCTGATGTCTGCATGCAGGGAGTACGCAAAAAAAACCTCGCGCCGAATTTCGTTTGAATATGCGCTTGTCAGGGGAGTGAATGATACGGCGGCATGTGCGGCGGAGCTTGCTTCACGTCTCGGCGGAATGCTCTGCCATGTCAATCTTATTCCCGTCAACGAAGTCAAAGAGACAAAATGCAGGGAAAGTTATCCCGAAACAGTGAAAAAATTCGCCGATGTGCTTTCGTCAAAAGGAATTACCGTTACGGTACGGCGAAAGCTCGGTGCCGATATAAATGCCGCCTGCGGTCAGCTTCGCAGAAGCCGCACCGCAAATAATTCGGCAACAGGAGAACGTAATTGATCTATTCGTGTGTTACGGACAAGGGAAAGAAACGTCCCACAAATCAGGATGCGTGCTTTGCGTATAAGCCCGACGAAAACTCGTGCATTGCCGTTGTTTGCGACGGAATGGGCGGCGAACGTGCGGGCGATGTCGCGTCGGGCATTGCGGTAAAGGCTATATCCGAACGGCTGTGCGGAGGCTGGCGCCGCGGCATGAAGGATTCCTCCGTTGTAAATCTTCTTACCACCGCCGTGAATGCCGCAAATATTCTCGTCTACGATGCGGCG
>OMRJ01000012.1 GCA_900313475.1 uncultured Eubacteriales bacterium
AAATAATCCTGCTTATAATTACAATTCAGCCGGGTAATGCGGTGTGTTCAGCGTGTATGTTTCAAACGGCTCTCGCACGCAAACAGCGTTTTCGCCGTTCGAGATGTAAATTGCGGGCAGCTCTCTGCTCAAAAACAGTGCTATGCCCTCCGTCGGAGAATATGCGCCGACGTTCTCAAATCGCAGAACGTCTCCGATTTCGATTTTCGGCAGAGAGGCGTTTTTCAGAATGATATCGTTCATGCTGCAGAGTGCGCCGCAGATGTTGTATCTGTCAACGGCAGGCGCGTCCTCTTTTCCGCAAACGGAGAAAATCGGCACTCTCATTGCCATCTGTTGACCGTAGTAGACAAGCTGGTGCATACCGCCGTCGGTCACCGCGTAGTTAAGTCCCTTATTTTGTTTTATATCGGTAATGTGCGTAAAGTAGCTGCCGCAGGACGCCGCAATGCTTCTGCCCAGCTCAAGCGTTATTTCGGGAACATCCGAAAGCGCTGTTATAAGCTCCGAAAAGCCTTTCAGAAATTCCTTTTCATCAAATTCTTTGTCCGCGAAATATTTAACGGGGAACCCTGCGCCGTATTCAAGCGTGCGCATATGCTCTCCGTATATTTCGCGCGCGTTTGAAAAGACGTTATAAGTGTGATCGAGTTCGCGCTTAAGCTTTTTGAGCGATGTTTTCTGTGTGCCCGAAAAGAACTGAACTCCGCAGAAAACGAGACGTGAATATGCGCCGTCGGTGAGAGCACCGTATATATCGGCATCGTTCATGCCGAACTGGCTGTCATTTGTCAGGCGCATCAGCACACGTGGCATACGGTCGTATTTTTCGGCAAGGGATGCGAGCAGACGCAATTGTGAAACACTTTCAGCCGTGTAGGTTCTGTCTGCGCCTTCTTTCATGAGTTCTTCCGTGTGCGACGGCGTTTTATACAGCCCCGATATTACGGTTTTTTCGGGAGGAATATTCAGCGTGTTGCATATGTGCGCTTCGCCGGGCGAGCAAATCTCAAACAGATCGACGTATTTTTCGACTTCGCGTGTGATAAACGTGTTTGCCTTGACGGCGTAACATAGGCGTACCCGCGAAGGGAGATGCGACCTCAGAAATTCAATGCGTTTTTTCAGCACGGATGTGTCAAAGACGTAAAACGGAGCTTTTGAGGTTTTGATTATTTCGTTAACGTTCATTTGTTTTCTCCCGATATTCCGCAAGCTTTTTTCTGTCGGTTTTGCCGTTTTTTGTAAGCGGCATTTCGTCGACTTTGCATAGCATCCCCGGTACCATAAATGCAGGCAGATTCTTCTTAAGCTGCATGTGAAGCGATTCCTTTTCCGCTGTGCCGACATAGAATCCCTTAAGACGTGAGTGCTTTTCGTCGAAAACACAGCAGAAGCGCTCAACTCCGTCGATTGCCGATGCCGCGCGTTCTATTTCTTCAAGCTCAATGCGGTGTCCCATGTATTTTATCTGAAAGTCGCGCCTTCCGCAGAAAAACAGTTCGCCGTTTTCGCCGTATTTGCCGAGATCGCCGGTTCTGTAGATTCTTTCCGGGTAGTGCGGGTTCAGCGGATTTTGTACAAAATGCTTTTCATTCTGTTCACGGCACGAATAATAACCGAGCGCAAGTGCCGAGCCGCGCACGCAGATTTCTCCCGGTGTGTTCGGAAGCGTCACGCGGCACTCGTTTTCGTCAAGCAGAAAAACGTCCTCGTTGGGGAAGTGCCGTCCTATCGGGATGCCGCTTGAATAGTCGCGTTCTTTATCGAGAATGTGGTAGGTGCAGTTGCATGTTATCTCCGTCGGACCGTACAGATTAACATACATTGCGTTCGGGAGGTGCTTTCTGAACTCCTTTAAGGCGCGTGCGGGCATTACCTCGCCGCTGAACAGTATTTTTTTTACGGTGTCGGGGGTTCTGTAGTCAAGACAGTGGAATGTCGTGATAAGACACAGCGCCGATACCGCCCATATCATGACGGTCGCACGGTTGTCGCACAGAAAATCGGTGAGCTTTACGGGTGCCGAAAACAGGCTTCGCGGGACTATAAGAAGCTCTGCGCCCGTTTTTACCGCCGAGTAGATGTCCTTAACCGATACATCAAAGTCGAAGGGTGCCTGATTTGCGATAACGTCATTTTCGGTTATTCCGAAAATATCCGTAAAGCAGTCGATGAAATCAATAACGCTTCTGTGCCCTACGACGATGCCTTTGGGTATGCCCGTTGAGCCGGATGTGAAATTTATGTAGAGAGGGTCGGTGTCGGTGTGCGCGTCAAGCCGTTC
Organism: uncultured Eubacteriales bacterium; assembly: GCA_900313475.1. Classification (GTDB taxonomy): domain Bacteria; phylum Bacillota; class Clostridia; order Oscillospirales; family Acutalibacteraceae; genus RUG806. Next base: position 2,288 of record OMRJ01000012.1, read on the forward strand.
GTTCAGCGCGTTTTCGTCGGGTGCGGCGGTAAGCAGCTCCGTGAATGTCACGGTTTTAAAAGCCGAAAAAATATTAGCCGCCTCATATTTCAGTGCCTCGGTCGTCACGATGACGGACGGCGAAAGCACCGATGCGATCTGCTTAAGACGTGTTTCCGGAAGTTCCGGATTCAGCGAGCAGTAAAAACAACCCGCGAATACCGCACCGTAAAACGAAACGATTGATTCCGTGCATTTGCCCATGTATATTCCTATCGGGGCTCGTGCGTCCGTTATTGCGCACAGTGCCGTTCCGACCGAGCGGCTTTGCCGCAAAAGCTCTTTGTATGTTATTTTTTCGGTTCCGTCGCTTACCGCAGTCTTGCCGGGAAAACGCTTCGCGGAGGAAATAAGATAATGTAAAATGTTTGTCTGCATGTTTTTGCTCTTTCCTTACGGATCTGTTTTTTGAACCGTCACGCGGACAGCCGATCGACAGAAGCCGTACCGTTTTTTGTTACGAGAAGATGATAACAAATTACATATTAAGGTGTCCCCGTAAAGCTGCGTCAAAATTGTAATAAAACTGTCACAATATTTTATTCTTCATTAAAAACATGCCGGATTCTTAAAAACAACAAAAAAAACACATTCCGGGCACGAAGAAGTGCATGGGAATGTGTCGTATAAAACCGCGAAAAATAAATTCGTTAAATATCAGCGGTAAAAGAATTTTATCGCAAAAACGGCGCCGTCGTCGTTATAAGCCGAAATGCTGCCGCCGTGAAGCTTCACAAGCTCCTGTGCAAGCGCAAGTCCGATACCCGTGCATCCGTTCGCTCCGGTATAGAAACGGTCGAAAATATGAGGCATGTCTTCTTCTTTTATACCGTCGCCGTCGTCGTGGAATTTGACCATGACAAAGCGGCTGTAAGGTGTGCATGTTATTTTGACCTCGCTTTTGCAGTGGCGTATGCCGTTTGAAAGAACGTTTGAAAAAACTCTCTCGAGCATGTCCTCGTCGCCGTTTATATAAACAGGCTCATCCGGCAAAACGGGAGTAAGCTTTATTCTGCGGCTCTCCGTAAGCGGCTCCGCCGCGCGCAGACTGTCATAGAGGACTTCCCGAAGATCGGTTTTGACAAGGTTCGGTTTCAGACTGTGCAGGTCGATTTTTGAGAGAGACAGAAGTTCGTTTACAAGCTGTGTCATGCGGTCGCTCTCCTGAAGAATTACATCGGCAGCTTCTTTCGGCTCCGTTATTCCCGTTTGAATGCCTTCTGCGTAGCCTTGCACGGTCATGAGCGGAGTTTTAAGCTCGTGCGACGTGTTTTGAAAAAATCTGCGCTGTGTCTCCTGAGAGTTTTCTATTTGCCTTGCGAGTATATAACCCGGTATGCTCATCGCGGCCGACACCGCAACATAGAAAAAAATGAGGACGTAGTTTATGGATTTTGTGTAGTTTAATATGCGGTTGAGATTTATGTACATTACATAGGGGACATATCCTTCATCCCGGAAATACTCGGAATAAACGGCATAAACATATTTGCCCGTCTTTGTTTTGAATATTTCCACCGAATCCGTTTCCGTGGGGCGGTTCTTTACATAGTCAATCACCTCGCGCCGCTCCCTTGCCGCGTCTGTCTTCGGTGTAAACGAAAACCCGGTCTGAGCGGAGGTGTTGCTTTGCACTCCGTTTTCGACGGGCTTGTCGAGCGGCAGAAACTGTATTTCGCCGCTCATTGTCGAATCGGCCGCTTCGGGAAATTCGTTTGATTCGCCGAGTATATATGCATTCAGTGCCTTTGCGTACAAAAGCTCGTTTTCGAGCGATGATATCGCCTCGTTTTTGAAGTGACGCGGAACCGTAACCGTGAGAATCGTTTCACACACAAGCAAAAGCAGAAATGCCGAAAGCCAAACCGTGAGCACGATTTTTATTGTTATATGTTTCATTGCTTTTCACCCGAAACGTCAAGCTTATAGCCGAAGCCCCACACCGTCTGCACGCTCACGCAGCTTTTTGCCGTCGACAGCTTTTTGCGCAGCCTTCGCGTCGTCTCATCCGTGACGCGTGTTTCGACCTCCGTCTCATATCCCCATATTTCTTCGAGCAGTTCTTTTCTCGAAAAAGCCTTATCCGGCGCTCCCATGAGATATGTAAGCATTTTAAATTCGGTCTGCGTCAGATATATCTGTTTGCCCCGGCATGTAACGGTGTTGGTATCCGCCTTGCAAAGAAGATCGCCGACAAAAAGATCGGCTTCGTTTTTTCGGCGCTGTGAGCTGTTTTTGTTCATTTCCATTCGTCTTAAGAGCGAACGGACATGCATAAGAAGTTCCGTCGGGCGAAACGGCTTTATAAGATAGTCGTCGCCGCCTATTGTTATGCCCTGAACGTAGTCAAGGTCGGAGTCCCGTGCGGAGAGTATGATTATCGGAATGTCCGTTTCCTCCCGAAGAATGCGGCAGACGGTCAGTCCGTCGGTGCCCGGCATCATGATGTCGAGAATGACGAGATCGGCGGGAGACGCGCGGAAAGCCTCCAGTAAACGGTCGCCGTTTTCAAAGGCGCACACTTCATAGCCGTCGCTTTCGAGAAAGTTTTTTATAAGCTCGCGGATATTCTTTTCATCATCCGCTATGTAAATTACATGCTTCACGGAGCATTCCCTCCCTTGTCTGCCGTGTGGGATATTTGCGGTTATACTTTTTTCAGCTTTGATTTTGAACGGTATATGACGGTCGAATCCGTGCAGTCGCCGGATGTGAGCACAATAATATTGTTTTTACGTTTGAGCTTAACGTGTCTGAAAACGTAAACGCAGTTTGATATTTCCTCGCACGGCAGCGCACGCGGCTTTCCGTTCACCGTAAGAGATATGTCGTTCGCGTTTGTGTAGCACCTGATATCGGTGTATTTTTTATCGGTCATCGTCATTCCTGCGGAGCAGATTTTTACGAACTGCTCGGCGGAGAATTGTGCCTTATAAAACCAGAAGGCGTCTTTTTTGTCATAGCGGTCGCTTGATGTCAGTCCGGTTCTGCCCGCCGGGACGTCCTTATCGGTGAGAAAACCCGCAAAGCATCCGAACACGCCTTTTTTGGAGCAAAAGCTCTGCCAGAATTTTTCGTGCCATGACGAAAAGTATTCCTGTGAGCAGTCGGCGCGTGCCGCATCCTCCGAGTGACGGTCGAAAAAGCCTTCGGGCGGCTCGGCAAATACTGCCGTCCGGCGCAGCTTGCGGTCACCGATGAAATCGGAAAACCTTTCGCCCAGTTCCAAAAAGCCTTCGAGCGGAGTGTCCGACGGCACCGTTACAGCCAGCACATCGGGCAGTGCGTCGGTGACCTTTTCTTCGTTCGGGAATGAAGCGTTTCCCGCGGTGAACACGCCGCCTGCGGCTGCTTTTACCGTGTCGCAGAAGGAGCGCAGAGATTCCCCGTCATCCGACGAAACGGATGCAAACATAAAGCACGGATGGTGCGCGAGCATTTCGATTACAGTGTGTATGCGCTTAGGATCGGCTTTATACGGCTCGGTCATGTCCAGCCAGACGGCGATGCCGTTTTCGTCGCAGTGTGATAAAAATGTATCTATTCCGCTGAAAACGGGGACTTTTACACAGTTTGCGTCAAGCTTTTCAAAAAGCAGACTGTCGTCATCGGGAGACGAAAAATCACGCAGCACAACGCCGTTAAGCGGCAGCTTAACGCCGTTAAGCATCAAAAAACCGTCGTTAAAGCCTGTTTTTCGGACGCCGAAGCGTATTTCGGCGCTGTCGAGCAGACGCGTGTCGCGCAGCAGCTCCGCTTTTGCGGAGTAGAGCGGCGCTTCATGCTGACCGTTCCACAAAAAAGCTTTTTCGGGTGAAAAAACGCACACGGGTGATGTCGGCTTGCATGTTTTTACCGTTTCGGTTCCGTCGGGCGCAAAGAGCGTGCAGCGCAGAACGTCATAATTGTTGGGGTTTGCGATGTGTGCCGTGACTATTATATCGACGGCGTTTTCGGATACGGCAGAATTAACCGTTATGCCGCAGTCGCCCCTTTCGGTGATGTCAAAAAACGAGTCTCCGACCGTAAAAATGCTTATTTTGCTTAGGAACAGCTCGTTTTCCTCACCCGACCGAGGCTCGGCTTCGATAAAAAAATCATGATCTTCGCCGTCGGCAAAAGCGGTGACATCGGCGCGCACGGGTGCATAGGCGCACGGAAGCTCAAGCAATTCGGTGCCGTCTATTGACATTTTTATACAGTCTGTGCGCGACGTAAATTCAATAAAAGTCCGCATTCCCGGTTCGGCGGCGTCAATTCTTATCTTCGACGACAGCGTTATTTTTTTTAAGTTCTTTGTGTCGGACGAAAACGGCAGTGCCGCTTCTTTTTCCTCCGGTTCTCCCTTTAGGGGTGTTGCGGTTATTTCAGCCTTTTGTATAAAATCTCTTTTTTCGTTCATTCGTTGTTTTCACTCTCCCTGTCTGCGTTACCGTTGACAATGGCACGGTAAATATCGCCTTTTTTTGCACCCGTCTCTTTTGCGGCGCGTTTTGCGGCTTCGTTCATTCCGATCCCGTCCGCAAGGAAGCCTCTCGCAAGCTCTATGGGGTCGGGCGCTCTCTCTGCTTCTTCTTCTCGCAGCTCATCGTCGCTTTTTGCTTCGATTATCAGCACATATTCGCCTTTGAGCTTCACGCCGTCATATTTGCCGTCGACCTCGGCAAGTGTAGTGTATTCGGCGCTTTCATGAATTTTCGTAAGCTCCTTTATTATCGCTATGCGTCTGTCTCCGAGTGCGGAGTGCAGGTCGTGCAGTGTGTCGGCAAGCTTGTGCGGCGCCTCGTAAAACACCATTGTTTTTCTCTCTGTTTTTATTTCCTCGAGGTGCTCACGGCGTTTCGGCTTGTTTCCCGTCAAAAATCCCTCAAACGTGAATCGTGCCACGTTGAGTCCCGACACGGCAAGCGCGGTTATAACCGCGCTCGGTCCCGGCACAGCTTCAACCTCAATGCCGTTTTCGCGGCAGAGCTTTACGAGCTCCTGACCGGGGTCGGATATAACGGGCATTCCGGCATCCGACACGAGCGCGCACGATTTTCCCGACAGTATCATGTCTATTATCGCTTCGCCCTTTTCGGCACGGTTGTGCTCGTGATAGCTTATAAGTTTGTTTTTGATTTCAAAACGGTTGAGAAGCTTGACCGTTACGCGCGTATCCTCCGCCGCTATGAAATCGACGGACGAAAGCGTTTCGACCGCCCTCGGCGAAAAGTCTCCGAGGTTGCCTATGGGGGTTCCCACAACATAAAGTTTTCCGGGCATGTTATCTGTCCTTTCAAACGAAAAAAAATAAAGAGCTCCGACCTCTGCGACGGGTTATTTTTTGTATTCTCCCGTTATTTTCAGCATTTCTTCGCTTTGCGAGCCGTCTGAATTTTCAATGTACAGCTCAGGCTCTACTATAAGCCCCGGCTTTCTGCCTTTTTTGCCTTCAAGAAGAAACAGCCACGGCGC
>OMRJ01000160.1 GCA_900313475.1 uncultured Eubacteriales bacterium
AAATTCCTCGAGAAGCCGCGGCAGCTCCGAATTTGTTTTGTTTCCGACTATAATATCCGCGTCGCACTTTTCGCTTGCCTCCGCCGCGAAAGCCTGTGCATAGCATCCCGTGAGCACTGTTATCGCTCCGGGGTGTTCTTTTCTTAATCGGCGCAGTGCCTGACGTGATTTGCGGCTGCTTTCCGCGGTTACGGTGCAGGAGTTCACTATGTATACGTCCGCTTCTTCGCCGTCGATATCCGTTACCGTGTGTCCCGCCGCTTTGAGAAGCTCCGCCGTTTCCTGCGTCTCATAGCTGTTGACCTTGCATCCGAGTGTATAAAAAGCAATTTTCATCGGTTACCTCGTTCAAAAAGTGTTGTTTTTAATTATACGTCGTTTGCAGAGTTTATTCAAGGAAAAAATGAATTATTGCCGAAGAATGCACATATTTTAGAGTATAGGAAAACTTCGGAGGTCATAAATATGAAAAAAGTTACGGTGTTTTTAATTTCGGTTTTAGCTTTTGTGTGTTTTACGGTTCCCGTAAACGCATTCGGAGATACGGCGGACGAGATTGCCGCCGCCGACGGATTTATCGCCGAAAAGTCCGCCGAAGCGCTTCTCACGGTCAACACATCGGCTGCGTTGAATATCTCCGCAAAATCATATCTTCTGATGGACAGAAACACGGGTACCGTTCTGCTTGCAGGCAATGAACACGCACGTCTTTATCCCGCATCGGTGACGAAAATAATGTCGATGCTGCTTATCTCGGAGGCGCTTGAAAGCGGCAGACTGTCATATGACATGACCGTTACATGCAGCGACACCGCGGCTGCAAAGGGCGGGTCGCAGATTTGGCTCGAACCCGGTGAATCCATGACGGTGCGCGAGCTTATGAAGGCGACAGCCGTTTACAGTGCAAACGACGCATGTGCGCTGCTCGGAGAAACGGTGGCGGGAAGTGAACGCGCTTTTGTTGACATGATGAACGAAAAGGCGGCGTCACTCGGAATGAACGACACGCATTTTGATAACTGCACCGGTCTTGACGACGACACGGATACGCATCTTACATCCGCTTATGACATTGCTTTGATGTCACGTGAACTCATGAAGCACGAATCCGTAAAAGAGTTTTCCTCGATCTGGATGGATGAGCTTCGCGGGGGGCAGACGCAGCTTGTCAACACAAACAAGCTTATAAGAACATATAAAGGAGCGACCGGACTGAAAACCGGCACAACCTCAAAAGCGGGCTGCTGCATTTCCGCAACGGCGGAGCGCGACGGGCTGGAGCTTATTGCGGTCATTCTCGGTGCGCCGTCCGGCAAGGAGCGTTTTTCGTCCGCAAAAGAACTGCTCGACTACGGTTTTGCGAAGTATGAAATATATTCGGCTTCCCCGACGCTGACGGGTGAGGAGAGAGTCCCCGTTACGCACGGAGTTGTTTCCGAAATAACCGTGAAATCGGGAAAAACGGGAGAAATGCTTATCGATAAGGGCAGCCGCGAAAAAATAACCGAAAAGACAACTCTTTTTGAAAGCGTGCAGGCGCCCGTAAAGAGCGGTGACACGGTGGGCAAAACGGAATTTTTTGTAAACGAAACAAAAATCGGGGAATGCCCCGTGCTTGCGGCGGAAAATGCGGAGGAGATGACACTTGCAAGCGCCATACACTGTATTTTTGGTGCATTTGTCAGAAAATAAAGTGCAAAAATCGGAAGTTCCTTATTGAAATTCTATAAAATGTATAGTAAAATAACTGTGATAGATTTTTCGGAGGTCAATAATTTATGTCTTTGAAATTAAACTGCCGTTACCTCGACGGTTTCGTCAGTGAGCATGAGTTGAAAGCAATTTCACATCAGGTAAAGGCTGCCAACGCGCAGCTTTACGAAAACAGCGCCCGTGCGGAGGGCAATGCGTTTCACGGCTGGCTCAATCTGCCCCGTGACTACGACAAAGAAGAATTTGCACGTATAAAAAAAGCCGCCGCAAAGGTCATTTCCGATTCAGACGCGCTTGTGGTTATCGGTATAGGCGGCTCATATCTCGGTGCACGCGCGGCAATCGAGTTTGTAAAATCAAAAAATTATAATATCGTCGCGGAGACTACGCCGAAGATTTTTTTCCTCGGCAACAGCATTTCTCCCACGGAAATAAACGAAGTTCTCGCTTACTGCAAAAATCACGATTTTTCAGTGAATGTCATCTCAAAATCCGGCACTACCACCGAGCCGGCAATAGCGTTCAGAGTATTCAAAAAGCTTCTTGAAGAAAAATACGGAACAAAAGCAGGCAGACGTATTTATGTTACCACCGACAGGGAAAAGGGTACGCTTAAGCACCTTGCCGACCGTGAGGGCTACGAGGAGTTTGTTGTTCCCGATAATGTCGGCGGCAGATATTCCGTGCTTACGGCGGTGGGTCTTCTTCCTGTCGCGTGCGCGGGCATTGACATCGATGCGGTCATGAAAGGCGCTGCCGACGCAATGGAAAAATATTCGTCGGGCGATGTTTTTGAAAATGACTGCTGCAAATATGCCGCAATAAGAAACATTCTTTACCGCAAAGGCAAATGCATTGAAATGTCAGTTGCTTACGAACCCGATTACACAATGATGAACGAGTGGTTTAAGCAGCTTTTCGGCGAGAGCGAAGGCAAAGACAATAAGGGAATTTTTCCCGCGTCCGCAGTTTATTCGACCGATTTGCATTCTCTCGGACAGTATGTTCAGGAGGGCAGAAGAACACTGTTTGAAACGGTGGTAACGTTTGCTTCTCCGAAAACGGACCTCACGCTCGAAGAGGATGCCGAGAACGCCGACGGACTTAATTTTCTTGCAGGCAAAACAATGTCTTACGTAAACCGCATGGCTTTCCAGGGGACGGTGCTTGCCCACAGCGACGGCGGTGTGCCGAATATCGTTATCGAAGCGGATAAGATGGACGAATATAACCTCGGTCAGCTTATTTATTTCTTTGAAAAGGCGTGCGCCGTTTCGGGATATCTGCTCGGTGTAAATCCGTTTGATCAGCCCGGTGTCGAAAGCTATAAAAAGAATATGTTTGCACTGTTAGGCAAACCCGGCTATGAAGAGCTTGCCGGCAAGCTTGCGGAGCGCATTAAATAAAAACTACGGAAAAACAATATATATCGAAAGGAACGAAAAAAAATGGTAAAACTTTTAATCGGCGAAAAAGGAACAGGCAAAACAAAGAGACTCATTGACTGCGTAAACGATGCTCTCGCAGTTTCAAAAGGTCACGTTATATGCGTTGAGAAGGACGACCTTCTTCGCTATCAGGTGAACTATAAGGTCAGACTTCTTGCAGCCAGCAACTACGGCATTTCGGGTTATGACGCATTTTACGGCTTCTTGAGCGGACTTTGCGCAGGCGATCACGATGTTACAGATATTCTTGTCGATGCCACTCTCAAAATAGGCGGCAGAGATTATGCCCAGCTTGCAGCTTTTCTCGAAAAAATTGCAAGGCTCGGAAAGCTTACCGAAACGACTTTCTTCTTCACCGTTTCCACCGATAAAGAAAATCTTCCCGCTTCGATTTTTGAGTGCTGTGAAGAAATCTGAACAAAAATATTGACGCAATAAACGAAAAAGCGGATTTGCTGTTGACAAACGGTAAATCCGCTTGTATAATAATCAGTGCGTTTGTGCGTGAAACGCTAATTGTCTTTCGGAGGAACGTCTGTGTTTATTGAGCTTGAAGGCGTTTTTGCCCGCGAGGGTGAAAAAAAAGAAATAAACTATCGGTTTCCGATTGAAGACGACGGCTTTGCCACTCCCGTTAAGGTGAGCGGAGAAGTCGTTAACAGAACAGGCATTGTTTATCTCGATGCACGCGCGGAATTTGACTATTCCACTTTCTGCGCAAGGTGCGGCAAGCCGTTGCTGCGGCATGCGCACGTCCCGATCCGTCACATTCTCGTGTCCCACCTCGACGACGAAAATGATGATGACGACTATATTATTGTGGATAATATGCGTTTTGATCTCGACGGGCTTGTCAGAGAAGACATTTTTCTTGCTCTGCCGTCGCGTTTTTTGTGCAAAGAAGACTGCAAAGGGCTTTGTCCCGTTTGCGGAATTGATCTGAACAACGGCGAATGCGGCTGCAAAAAACCGACCGATTCGCGTTGGGATTCGCTGAAAGATCTGTTAAATTAACAAAACACTCAATTTTAGGAGGATAAATAAAATGGCAGTACCTGCAAGAAGAGTTTCAAAAGCAAGACGTGACAAGAGACGTCAGAATGAGTCGAAAGTTGCGGTTCCCGCAATCGTTAAATGCAAAAACTGCGGCGACTATATGAGAGCGCACAGAGTTTGCCCCGTCTGCGGCTATTATAACGGCCGTCAGGTCATCACCGTAGAGGAGAACTGATCGCCCTTGCGGTTTATCACTCTGCATTGACTTATCAGCGTAGGTGGAGAAGGAGCATGCTTCCCCGCCTTTTTGCTGTTAGTACCGTTTTTGTATTCTTATAACATATGTCTGTAAAAATTTTCAACGTTACTCAAGGTTCGCCATGCTGGAAAAAGGGTTTTCGGGCAGGAGACAGTCTCGTTTCCGTTAACGGAAATGAGATAAACGATGTGCTCGACTACAGATTCTATACCGATGAGCGAAAGCTGAAGCTGTGCCGTATCACTTCCGACGGAAAAGCAAAGAAGTGCACACTGCACGGCATTGATTCGTGTGACGATATCGGTCTTGAATTTGAAACTTATCTTATGGATAAGCACATGTCGTGTAAAAATCACTGTATATTCTGCTTTATTGACCAACTGCCCAAAGGTTTGCGCCCGTCGCTTTACTTTAAAGACGATGACTCGCGGCTTTCTTTCCTGTTTGGCAACTATATTACATTAACAAACCTTTCCGAGCACGACGTGGAGCGCATAATAAAAATGCATATCAGCCCGATAAACGCGTCGGTACACACGATGAATCCGGAGCTTCGTGTTAAAATGATGAAAAATCCGCATGCGGGCGAGGCGCTTTCGGTTCTTAAACGTTTTTCGGATGCAGGCATAGCGATAAATGCACAGCTTGTGCTGTGTCCCGGCATAAATGACGGAGAGGAGCTTCGTTTTTCTCTCGAAGGTCTTGCGGAGCTCGGTTCGGTTCGCAGCATTGCAGCCGTTCCCGTAGGTCTTACAAAGTTCAGGGAGGGTCTTTTTCCGCTGCATAAATATACGCGGGACGAGGCGCGCGATGTGTTGAGAGTCTTTGATGAGTTCAACGCGTCATATACGGCGGACGGACGGACGCAGATTGCTTTCCCGTCGGACGAGTTCTTTCAGCTTGCCGAGCTGCCGCTGCCCGATTACGATTATTACGGCGATTTTCCGCAGCTCGAAAACGGCGTCGGCATGATTGCGTCATCAAGACACGATTTTTACGCCGCGCTTGAAAGCGAGGAGGCAGATACAAGGATTCGCCGCTTTGCACTTGCGACGGGGTATGCGGCATACGACCTTATTGCCGAGCTTTCATCGGCTTTCTGCAAAAAATTTACCGGTACGGAGATCAAAGTTTACCGCGTAAAAAATACGTTTTTCGGTGAAGATGTCACTGTTGCGGGGCTTCTTACGGGAACAACGCTTCGTGAGGAACTGAAAAAAGAGGGCTTTGATTACAATACACTCATGTTGCCGTCCGTAATGTTCAAAGGACCGGATGAACCTGTTTTTCTTGATGATGTAACAAAAGAAGAACTCGAAAAAGATCTTAATACCCACATATTTATCACGCCGTGCGACGGGTACGGCATGTTTGACAGCTTTCTCAAGCAGTAAAACGGAGGTGTTTTTTTTATGGGAAAACCGATAGTCGCAATAGTCGGCAGACCGAATGTCGGAAAGTCGACGCTTTTCAATAAGCTTTCGGGCAGACGTCTCTCGATAGTTGACGATACTCCCGGGGTGACACGCGACAGAATCTATGCCGACTGTGAATGGCTCGGCAGAAATTTTCTTATTGTCGACACGGGCGGCATTGAGCCGTATTCCGATGATATAATTCTCTCACAGATGCGCCGTCAGGCGCAGATCGCAATAGACAGCGCCGACGCGATTATATTTGTATGCGACGTAAAAACGGGCATTGTCGCAACCGACGCGGAAGTGGCAGCCATGCTTATAAAGAGCGGTAAACCGATAGTGCTTTGTGTCAATAAGTGCGATTCTCTCGGTACGCCTCCCGCGGATTTTTACGAGTTTTATAATTTGGGACTGGGCGATCCGATTGCCGTTTCGTCCGTCCACGGGCACGGTACGGGCGATCTGCTCGATGAGGTCATAAAGCTTATTCCCGAAGACGCTCCGGAAACGGAGGACGGCGATTACGTTCGAGTAGCCGTTATCGGCAAGCCCAATGTCGGCAAGTCTTCTCTTGTCAACGCTCTTTGCGGCGAAGAACGCATGCTTGTTTCAAACATCGCGGGAACCACGCGGGATGCCACCGACACGGCAGTATGCAATAAGCACGGCAATTTCATGTTTATTGACACTGCCGGACTTCGCCGCAAATCAAAGGTCGACGATCAGATAGAAAAATACAGCGTTCTGCGCGCCGTTGCGGCGGTGGAGCGTGCCACGGTGTGCGTGATAATGATAGACGCGCTCGAAGGCTTTACGGAACAGGATTCCAAGGTTGCAGGCATTGCACACGAAGCCGGAAAAGCGTGTATTATTGCCGTAAACAAGTGGGACGCCTACGAAAAAGACGGACGAACGATGGATGCTTACAGAAAAAAACTGATGAACGACTTTTCGTTTATGTCGTACGCCCCCATTATTTTTATTTCGGCAAAAACGGGTCAGCGTCTTGACCGTCTTTTTGAGCTTATAAAGTTCGTTGACGACCAGAATGCCGTAAGAATACCCACCGGAAGACTCAATCAGGTGCTTGCCGATGCCGAGGCGCGCGTTCAGCCGCCGACGGACAAGGGAAAACGCCTTAAAATTTATTACATGACGCAGGCTTCCACTCGTCCGCCGACGTTTGTTGCATTCGTCAATAACCGCGATCTGTTTCATTACAGCTATCAGAGATACATCGACAACCGTATCCGTGAAGTGTTCGGACTTGAGGGCACTCCGACAAGACTTGTGATAAGAGAGCGCGGAGAAAAGTAATTCCGTTATCGAAAAATATATATCTTTAGCTCGACAAATGTCTTTAATTTGTTTTCCAAGCGGTCTGTCCGAATATGAGTTCGGAAGGATCGCTTTTTTTTATTATTTTATTAATTGTTCGCAAAAATATTGATTATTCGGGGCGTGTGTGGTAAACTGTATCGGTATAAGAATATTTGTTGTTTCGAAAAGAGGCTTGAATATGAAAACACTTGATAATTTTTCCGTTGAGGAGCTTCACCGTTTTGAGGACGAAGCAAAAAAATATTACGGTGAACTTAAGTCGCGTAAGGTTGATATAAACATGGCAAGAGGAAAACCGTGCGCAGAGCAGCTTGAGCTTTCCACCGAGCTTTTTGATCTTGATCTGTCGCAGTGCGGATACAAGGCGGAGGACGGGACCGACTGCCGTAACTACGGTCTTTTGTGCGGAATTCCGGAATGCAGACGCCTTTTCGGCGAGGTGTTCGGAGTTGACCCGAAAAACGTTATAGCCTGCGGTTCATCCAGTCTAAACCTGATGTTCGACTATTTTTCGCAGTGTTATACACACGGCGTATGCGGCTCAAAGCCGTGGTCGCAGGTTCCGGGGTATAAAATAATCGCCGTCGTTCCCGGGTATGACAGACATTTCGCCGTCGCGCAGTATTTCGGAGCCGAACTTGTAAACGTTAAAATGACAGCCGACGGTCCCGACATGGACGCCATAGAGGAGCTTGTAAAAGATCCGGCGGTAAAGGGAATGTTCTGTGTTCCGAAATATTCAAATCCCGACGGAATAACATACTCCGACAAGACCGTTGAGCGTCTTGCCTCAATGAAGACCGCAGCGGACGATTTCAGAGTCATATGGGACGAAGCATACATAATCCACGACCTTTACGACGAAAAGGATGAGCTTTCTAACGTTTTTGAGCTTGCGAAAAAATACGGAACCGAAGACAGATTTGTCGCTTTTGCGTCCACGTCCAAGATAACCTATCCCGGAGCGGGCGTTTCGGCGGTTGCCGCAAGCGACGCAAATATCGAAGACATCAAAAAGCGTCTTACCGTTCAGATCATCAGCTATGATAAGCTCAATCAACTCCGTCATTCTTTCCTTTACAAGAATCTTGACGACCTCAAAGCGCAGATGGCGAAGCATGCGGAGATTTTAAGACCGAAATTCGCAAAAATGGCAGAGGTTCTTCACAAGCGTCTCGGCGGTTTGGGCATCGCCTCATGGACAGACCCGAAGGGCGGCTACTTTATCAGCCTCAATGTCGACATCGGTTCGGCAAAACGGGTCGGAGAGCTTTGCAGGGAATGCGGTGTAACGCTTACGGGCGTAGGTGCTACATATCCCTACGGAAACGATCCCGATGACGCAAATATCCGTCTTGCTCCGTCTTGCCCGACGGTGGATGAAATCGAGACGGCTGCGGAAGTTATCTGCGCCGCCGTTAAGATTGCCGCTGCGGAGCAGCTTCTCGGTAAAGGTGAAAAAGAGTGAACGGGGAAGAAATGATGTTCAGGGTAGGTCACGGTTACGACGTTCACAGGCTCGTTGACGGCAGACGGCTGATTCTCGGCGGGGTTGAAATTCCCTTCGAAAAAGGACTTATGGGACATTCCGATGCCGATGTGCTTACTCACGCGGTGTGCGACGCTCTTTTGGGTGCCGCCGCGCTCGGCGACATCGGAAAACACTTTCCGGATACCGACGAGCGTTTTCACGGTGCCGACAGCTTAAAGCTTCTTGAAGAATGCGTTCGCATTCTCGGCGAAAACGGTTTTCTCATTGGTAATATCGATGTGACATTGATTGCACAGGCACCTAAAATTTCGCCTTACACCGAAAAAATGCGTGAAAAGCTGTCGCGTGCATGCGGAATCGGCAAGCCGCGTGTCAGCGTTAAGGCGACTACCGAGGAAAAACTCGGTTTTACGGGTGACGGGCAGGGAATGTCATGTCACTGTGTTGCGCTTATTTATGAAAAATAATTTTGGTGGTGGATTAAAATGATATCGGAAACAATAAAAAACTTCTTTTTACAGCTTAAAGATGTTTTTTTGAATTATAATTTTTTCTCGGATACACTTGATATACTTGTCGTGGCGCTCATAATATATGTCGTTATCGTGCAGATGCGCAAGACACAGGCGATTCAGGTCGTCAAGGGTATTGTGCTTGTAGCTCTTATGTATGCCGTTGTTTCTATTCTCGGCATGAACACGAGTACATATCTGTTCAGCAAGCTGTTCAGCGATATTCTGATAATTTTTGTCATTCTTTTTTCTGCGGAGATACGCCAGGCGCTTGAGCTTCTGGGAAAA
>OMRJ01000207.1 GCA_900313475.1 uncultured Eubacteriales bacterium
ACACACAGCTTTTCGATACCGTCCGACTTTAAAAGTGCGTAGCTCTCGCTGTCGTTCGCCGCCCATGTCATGAGGTCTTGAAGATCGTAGTCAAACTCGTTTCCCAGCCGCTTTTTAATCGTTTCATCGTCAAAAGATATGCCGTTACCGAGCAGATACGACACTTCTTGCGTGATGAACAGGTTGTAAAAATTCGCCGTCAGCTTGTTGTTCGCCGAGAATATCTCTTTCCTCGGCGCTCCCATGACATCATAAATTATTTTCTCATACTTCTGCATAGCAGGGTCGCCGCCGCGATAAAACTCGCCTGCCGTAACGCCTTCCATGTAGCGTTCGTTCTGCTCCTGCTCGTCGATCTTCATGCGGATAAAATCGGCGATCTTTGATTCATCATCGCCGCATTTTTCAAAATCTTCGTATGTAAGCACTTACCAGCTCGCCCCCCCTCTTCGGTTTTTCTTTAGCCCTATTTTCATGGTTTGGACAAAATAGCGTGTGCTGTCCATACAGTTGTGAACGATAGCACCGCCGTTTACAGCGAAATTGTGCGTTCCTTTTACTTCCATGTTGTACACATCAGCCCTGCCGATCACTCTTATTTCCTCGATTTCGACAGCTTTCACATCTGCTTGTTTTTGTATATTTGTTTGCTTTGTATTCTTTCCCGCAGATCGTACAAATCCGAACAACATCATCAACACCTGACCTTCGTCTATAAGCAGCTTTACAATTATTGCTACAAAATGTATTTTGATTCTTTGCATATCTATGCCGAGATTCAAAATTCCTTCCGCAATAAGTGCAATTGTATTCAGTCACAGGAGGATTTCCAAACGTTTTCTTTCCATGTTCAACGTGCCATTCATGCCCTTTTTCGCTCTTGTGCCATTTAACAGCTGCCGGAACAGCTTTTTCCTTCAAAATTTCAGTTTGCTTTTTAAGTCTTTCCTCGCTCCATGAGTTGGCGTGGATTTTCGCGTGCTCTTCTTTCGTAAGTAGTTGTAAATTATCAGGTTCATTATTGTCTTTGTTTTCATCAATGTGATGAACTGAATATCCTTTCGGTATGGGTTTACCGTTTTCAGTTCGCCACACATAGCAATGCAGCCTTTCCCTCTTGCCTATATCGGTTTTCTTATTACATAAATAATAGCCTGTTTTCTTGTCCTTGCGGAACTTGTATCCACCATAGAAAGCCATGAGACCGTCCGCTGAATACTGTATCATATTTACACCTCAATTTTAATGATTCTGTCCGTTGATTTTAACCATTGAACCTCGATATATCCTCTCTGTGTTAATATTCTGTGTTCTTTGGTACACTTTATTTCTGAACCGTCTTTCAACCTCACGCTATATATTAAAGCATTTGACTGAGTTTTTCTAACTCCCCAAAACTTTCTTAGCACCTTTTTTTTGAAGAAACGACTGTATGAATAAACCTTTCCTGTTTTTCCAACAAGCTCTTTTATTGGAACGCTACCTCTTTCTGTCGCTACAAGTGTATCACCTGTTAAACAGTGGTCTGCTATCTTCACGGGTCTGTCCTCTGACGGGTCATCGTCCCACACATAGCCGCCCGCTTCAATCGCCCAATTCTCGCACTTCGGGGACATCTTGATATAGCCCTGGTCGAGTGCTGTTGCCGTGTTGCGTATACCGTCCATGACTACATTATCGGCAGGCTTAACCTTGTACTTGTCTTTTTTTCGCCGTAATAACGTTATAAAAGACGCCGCCGACGGGTCGATTATCGTCGGCAACGCTGTTTTAACTTGTTTCGTGAACTTGTCCAAGTCTCGGGCGTACTCTTCATCGGTCTTTTGTATTCCCGTATCTCTGCCCGAATAGTAATATTCATCAACAGCATACCACACATCGCCGTATTTGCCCCATAAAAGCGCCGCAAATGCGTTCTGCGTGCCGTAGTCGATACTAAGCACATAGCGCTCGGGCAAGCCCTCGGGCGGCTCTGCGATAGCGTCCTTGTACATCGGATAGATAACGCCCTCGGCAAGGGTCCATTCTCCGAGGATAAAGCGCTCGTAAAATATGCCCGTGTATTCTGCTTTGATGTTTTTAACGTAGTCCTCGGGGAGCGTTGTGTTATCATCAAGCAAAAATTTGACCGACAAAAAGTCAAGGTCTTTCTGTCGGTCAATGTATTCCGTTTTCAGCCAGTGTGACGGGCTGTCGGGGTTCGTGGTCGCTATGAGTTTCGCCCTCGGCAAACGCAAACGGGAGAGAAGCATTGTGAAAAACTCCCTCGGGAACTGCGTCAACTCGTCACAGTATGCGCCTTGAAGTGTGATACCTCTTATCTTGGATTCGGAGCGTGCGTCGTTCGCGCCTTCCAAAAGAATCTTGTGCCCGAAAAGCTGACCCTTTTTCTGATTGAGTGAGTACGTGAAGTTGTCCTCACCTACCAGCTCTTGCAGAAGTATCAAGCAATTTCGTTCGAGCGTTGTCAGAGACTTAGCGCACATCATGTACAGCTTATCGGCGGGCATAGTCTTGACCCAAAAAGCCCACAAAACAAGGCTTATCCACGTTTTGCCGCTTGAAACGCTGCCTTCAAGCAGGTTGATTCGTTTCAGCCTGTTCTTCCGCCACATCTCCATCAGATGGCGCTGCTTCGGTGTATAGATCATCTTCTCTTAGCCCCTCGATAAGGTCTGCAAGCTGACCCTCGCGCTTGTCGTCTACCGTCACGTCTATGCGGTCGGTCTGCCCGAGGTAGTTTCTGCCGAGCCAGATCAGCATTGTTGGATTGCCTGCCATAGCCGCTTCAAACTGCTTGCGTCGAAGCGAAATTTTGCCCGAGCCCCTTTTTATTTTAAAAATTTCGGAAAAACTGCGTTTATACGTGCGCTGACACCATGCATTCAGCGTCTTGTCATCACACTGGAAATAGCAGCAGAATTCTTCAATCGTGCATTGCAGCCCGCAGAGCTTTTCAAACTGTTCTTGGTCGATTTTCTTTCGTGGTCTTGCCATTTTGCCCCTCGCTTTTACAAAAATTTTACATTTATTTCTTATTTTACCTAATATTTATCTGATATAATTATAAATAGGGAGATTGTTTGTAAGAGGGATTTATAAAGGAGGTTATATCATGAAAGCCCTTTCGATTCACCC
>OMRJ01000118.1 GCA_900313475.1 uncultured Eubacteriales bacterium
TTAGAGAAGCGTGAACGGAATATATGTGTCCGACGGCAGACTTTGTGTCGGAATGTCGTGTATCAGGAACGGAAAGCGTCAGACGGGCATCGCGATATACGATATTTCGGGCGGTTCCGCTCCCGTACTGAAAAAGGTATTCATGCAGGACGGCGCAAGCGTTTCCTCCCGTGCGGTGGGCGATTCGTTTATTCTTGTTTCACAATCGGTTGTGTATGACAGCGAGAGTATCGACGACAGCGTCATTCCCGAGGTTGCCGCCGGCGGAACGGACGGGCTTAAATCCGAGAAGATATCTGCCGGAAGCATTGCCGTTGCCGATGCGGATTCCCCGACGGGCTTCCTTATCGTGAGCAAAATCGACACAAAAGATCTCACGAGCGAACCCTCAACGACGGCTTTGCTCGGCGGCGGTACGGATATCTACTGCACCGATTCCACCCTCTACGTCTGTTCGGGTCGTTGGGACGACAAATACAAAAAACATATTTCAAAGCTGATGTCCTTTGATATCACGGGCGAAGCACCCGAATTTAAGGCGAGCGGCGAATTTGCGGGCAGTATCCTCAACACGTTTTCGATTGATGAGTATAACGGCTATGTCCGCGTTGCGGCGCAGCTTGACGAGCACTCATGCGTTTATGTCTTCGACGGCAGTTTGAAGGTCGTCGGCAAGGTTGATAAAATCGCGCCGGGCGAAAGCATCAGAGCGGTAAGGTTTTCGGGCGGTACAGGCTATGTGGTCACCTTCTATCAGACCGACCCTCTGTTTGTGCTCGACCTCACGGAGCCGACAGCACCCGTTATTGTCGGCGAGCTTAAAATTCCCGGTTTTTCGTCCTATCTGCACCCCGTCGGTGAAAATCTGCTTCTCGGCATCGGCACGGGCGGCACGGAGGAAGGCACGGACGGCAGCGCAAAGCTCTCGCTTTTTGACGTGTCAGACCCGAAAACGCCCAAAGAAATCGACACTCTTATACTCAAAAATGCGGATTTTAACACCGAATACAAGGCGTTTGTGACCGATGCTTCCGATAATACGTTCCTTGTGCCATATGACAGATGGCAGTATAAGACCGTCAACGAGGGCTTTGTACACGAAACGGTGAGCAGTCAGACCGCAGGCATCCTTCGCGTGGCTGTCGAGAACGGCAGGATTGTTCAAAGGAACGATTATTCCGTTACAAAAGCTGCCGACGGAAGTGCGGAAGGCTATCAGTTCTCCCGCGCGGCATTTGTCGGCGACACCGTGTACGGCATTGACTGTTGGAGCACCAACGGCAGAGTCGTTTCGTTCGATAAGACAACGGGCGAAAAGCTCTCCGATTTTATATATCACAGCTATTGATTTAATGTCGGATATTGCATTATCCGCGATTGAATAAAAATGTGCCGCTGCCGCGTTCGCAGCAGCCCGAACCGCAAAAAAAGACTGTATTTTGCTTCCTTCATTAAAAACGGAGGCTCGGCGAAATACGGTCTTTGTTTTTTGTATTTTTTTCGGCTTTTTTTCGCGGTGCCGGCAACGGCTTCCGAGAAGTGCTTTCCGACTCCGAATGTGTTAAAAAGTGACTCTGTGTTTTTTCATCGTTTCGTTTCTGCGGCAGAAAAAGAGCGGAGCGGTTGAGAGAATTGCTCTTGACAGAATGTGCTTTTTTTGTAAAACCACTTGCGTCAAAACGGCGGATACGCGGTCAAAACGAACATCTTGACAAGTTCTGCGATAGTCTGTTTAATAAATTCAAGAGGTGAAAAAATGACCGCGAAGAAAATATTTTTGTGCATTAACTCGGCAGTCGTATATCTTTACGGCATTATGAACGCAACAGCAACATTATTATATTTTTTGCGTCACTTCCGGAGTCCGCTTTATATGAAAATATAATTACGGCGGACGTATACACATGGCATATCCTCGGCATTTTTGCAATCGGTGCGCCGATAGTCAAGCTGTGGCAAAAAAACAAAGAGGATAAAGAGACGCCGTTCGCAAAATTCTTAAAAACCGACATTGTTCTGCACGCGGCGTTTACCGTTATAAGTGCAGCATGTATCATATTTTTGTTCAACCGTGCTTTTTAACGGAAAACGTATTCGGTAATAAGCCTCTGCACTTTGTAAAATAAAGCGCGGAGGTTTTTGTGCAAAAGGCAGAAAATTTTATCGGAAATGCATAAAAAAACGATTGTTGTTTCGGCGCGGCGGAGCTCCGTGCCGACAAAAAGACGGACGGAAAAATGCGGAAATTTTACACTTGATTACGGTTTTTATATGTGATAAAATATATACAATATAGTTAAAAAACCGAAGAAAGTCTTAACGTGCGCAGGTCTGAACAACGGGAGACGAACGGCAGGGACGGAATCGGCGCAGCACGGTATCACCGCTTGCCGTTTTGCGGCAGCCGTGAAGCTGCCGGGGTGCGTTTTTTTGCGCCGAAGCGTGACGGCAGCGGCTTGCTTCGGGCAAAATGCGTCATTAAATTTATCTGATCAATCGGCTGCAAAAATTAAAAGGGAGATAAAGAAATGAAAACAAAAGTCAAACGTATGCTCGCGCTTTGCCTTGCATTGCTCACGATTTTGTCGGTACAGTCTTTTGCCGCGGCGGCGCTTGCGGCGGATGTTGCGGACGGTGAAACGGAGTCTGCGTCGGAGGTGCCCGACAGATCGGCTTTTGATGCGCTCCCCGGAGATACCGTCGTTGCAAAGCTGTATATTTGCTCGCAGCAGCTCGGCTTCGGTCACTCATGGATCTACATCGAGAGCATGTTTGACGGCGATATGCCTGTCGGCTGCTGCAATCTTAAAGCGTTTCAGGGCGTGTCAATGGGTACTTTCGCGGTGACGCGCGCAGACGGACCGGGACTTTATTACAACGTTGAGGCGTATTGCGCGAACAAATGGGGCTTGAGCAGTCAGGCATGGCTTGGCACGGAGATTACAAAGGATCAGCTTGTCGCGGTGAGCAATAAAATCATGTTTTCCAACCGTTGGGATTTCTTCCGCAACTGCACATTCTTTGCCGCGGGCATCTGGAATACCGTCTCCGACAAGCGCATAAGCGCGTTCATTTTCCCGATGTTCATAAAGATGCAGATACTCAACCGCGGCGGCAGCAGAGACGTCGAAATGAAACCCGTCGAGGCATCCGACTGCTTCAAACAGAAGGGCAACGGCACCTCCGCCGTCATCGAACAGGTAAGCGAACGCTCACTCACCTCAAAACTGTTCTGAACCGTATGTCTTTTTGATTGCTTTACGGCAAAAAAAGTATATTCTTTAATAAAACGTACTGTGAATACAGATTTCGCAGTACGTTTTTTCTAAAAGCAGATCGAGCATTTTTTTTGTAATTTTATTGCATTGGGTGTTGACAATAAGCGCATTCTTTGTTAAAATAATTTTTGAAGAAAAGAGAGAAGAAAAGAGACTGGAAAGATGAAAAACGGCTTTGCGGCATATGTTGTTGCGAAAGCAAAGGCGCACACAGGAAATCGGTTCATCGTGAGCCGCCTTCCGACAGAAAAATAAAAGGAAAACCGCTGCGATTTATGGCTTTTTACAAGCCGGCTCCGTTGCGGTTTTTGCTGTTTTTATATACTTTTTTACTTGGAGGAAATTATGAAAAAGATGTTCAAAAAAACGTTATCGCTTTTTCTTGCATTGCTGATGCTGATGTCGGTTTTGCCGCTTAACGGTATTAAACTGCTCAATTTCGGCATAAAAGCGCATGCTGCGGAAAAAGATACGGTTGCCGACGGCAACCAAGGAAATAAAATACTTCCAACCGGCAGTGATAATGCCGAACCCGGTTCATATTCACAGGATGAAACGACTGACGATGCGGCTGAAAAGGCGGTGTTGTATGTGCCGGAATGTGTGTATCTTGTTCCGAGCTCTAATGACGAAACAACCGAAACCATTGGGCAGTATTATTTAAACAACACCGACAACGACGGAAATTATTCCTATGCGCGCGGTGCGGAAGCTGCAGGCAAATTTTATTTTCATTGCGACAATGCAAAGCAAATAACCGTTTCAACTTCATTTGACAACGGTGTAGGCTATGTTGCGAATCTTGCCAAAAAAGTGGAATCCTCAACGGTTTCTTCGACGGATTTTGTAATAGTGTCGGGAAATATAAATCAGATGCTTACATGGCGCGTAGACTACACCTGCGACGACGGCGTGACGAGAACCGCATGGGCATACACCTATGTTTACAAGCCGAACAGAATACCCACCGGCGTTGCATCCGAAGCAGAGAGCGACAGGCACGGAAGCAGAAAGTATGACTACCACGGCTTTGTCTCCGTTCTCTGGGGAGCAAACGGCTATGACGAAGGCCAAACACAGGGTAATGAACAGGCAAA
>OMRJ01000029.1 GCA_900313475.1 uncultured Eubacteriales bacterium
AATAGACAACGCCCGAAACGCAAAGGGAAAATACCGTCCTTATGTTCTGTCAATGGGTATTCCGACTGCTGTGATATCCTGTGCGATGGTGTGGATGCCCTACACAAGGTTCGAGTCGCTCACCGTGAGATGGATAATTGCCTTTGTTCTCAATCTTGCGTTGCAGTTTTTTTACAATTTCATGTATGAGGCATATGAAAACCTTATTCTCGTCATGTCTCCGAATACGCAGGAGCGCGCCGATATTTCGTCGATAAAATCGGTTGTCTATTCGTTTGCTCCGTCGATACTTTATCCCATCATTCCTCTGCTCGTCAAATGGATGAAGCTTGACGATATGTATGACATCCGTATTTACAAAGCGCTGTTTCCTCCGACGGCGATAATCGGTATTGCTCTCACCATACTTATCTTTGTCTACACCGAAGAAAACATAGTTCAGGCAAAAACGCATGTTGTTCAGGTGCGCTTTATCGACGCTTTGCGCGCGGTGGCAAAGAACAAATATTTCTGGATAATCTCCATGGCGGGCTGGATAGGCTTTCTCGAAAGCAACAACGGCTACATTCTTAACTGGCTCTATAACTACGGCAAAATGTGCACCGATGCGCAGTATTCCCTTATAACCCTGATATCCGGCAACGCGTCATTTTGGGGAATGATCGGAGCGCCGCTTGCAATTCGCAGGTGGGGAAAGAAAAAAGTTCTTATTGTCACGAATCTTTTCAATATTATTTTTATAGCCGCCATGTGGCCGTCCATTAACACCGCGCACTCCATTTGGCTTGTGCTTGTGTGCGTGTACATGAATGCACTTGTCGGATCTTTTGCTCATATCCTGACTCCTACGGTAAATGCCGACATCCGCGACTATCAGCAGTATATTTCGGGCGAACGCATCGACGGTATGTTCGCCGCCGTAGGGCTTATAGGTTCGCTTATCGGTCTTGCCACCGGAACGGTCACACCCGCGATTTTCGACCGTTTCGGCATAAATTCGCACAACGGCTATGAAAACGCTTATGATATTCTCAAGCATGACCAAAACACTCTGTACAGCCTGATAAATCTGCTTATTCTTCTCTCCGTTGTCGGTGCGGCGCTGAATGTTATCCCGTACTTCTTCTATGACCTCTCGGAGATAAAGCAGCGCGGAATGGTGCGAATTCTTAAAATCCGTGCGCTTTTTGAGGACTTCGGCAACGGTGTGTCGCGCGATGCCGACCTTGTCGAAGCGGTTGAGCTTATAAGAGAGTCAAAGAAAAATGCAGCCGCCGAGCCTTATGTTCTCTCAAAGGATATTATCAGGGATGCAAAAAAATCGGGCGATAAAGCGGCGATAAAAGCGGCAAGAAAAGAATACCGCCGCCGCAGGGCGTTCAATGAGGAGATAGAGGTTTCGAAAATAGTGCTCGGCGAGTTGAATAAATTCTCCGACAAAGCCGTGCAGGCTAAGCTCGAAAGGGCGAAAAAGATTTATGCCGCGGGTCTTTCGGGCGTGCTTTCCGTCGACGACGGTGTGCTTGCTGCCGCAAAGGCGCTTCCCAAACCTAAAAACGACGCACTGCAAAAGCAGATTCGCAAAGACACGATAGAAGAAGCAAAGGTGCTTTTGCGCGGCAAACGCACGGCGCTTAAGTATTATCCCGACGGCGTGCCCGAATATGACATATCGGTTTTTAAAAATCTGTTTGACGAAGCCGACAGGCTCGATGAACAAAGACGTCTTACCTTCATGGAGCTTGCCGTTGCCCGCGAAAAGCGGGATTCCGTAAAGATCGACGCTCTTCATGCGCGGCTTAAACGAATTGCAGCCGAGAAAAAGGAGAGCGACAGAAAGATCAAGAAAGAAAATGAAGCTTATTCCGTTTGGAACAGAAGCGTGAAGGCGCATACCGACGCCGCAAAGCTTATCGCTCAGGAGCGTGATTATGACCGCTTTGATGAGGTTGAAGCACTGTACGATGACGCTAAGGTCAGAAATGACGCGAAGATCGCGGCGGATGCCGCGGCGGAAAAGAAGCTTGAGGCAGAGAGAATAGCCGAAAAAGAAGCGCTTAAGGCTGCAAAAAAAGCGAAAAAAGAGAAAAGTGCCGGAAAGGGGCACTGACGGGCGGCACGGTTTTGAACCCTGTCAGCCTAAAAAGAATCATGTTTGTGCGTATCCGAATTGCCTTATTACGGCGGCGGATACGTTTTTTTATGCGGACAGGTTAACCGCAAACAAGTACAACGCGCAGAAAAGCGGCGTACGTATTGTCAAAAAACGTTATGCGACGGAAAACGGACGTTCTTTTTTGTTATGTCGAATTGTAAAAAAAATATGAATTTCCTTATAATTATATTAAAGCTATTGACAGTTTGTCATTTATCTGTTATTCTTTGCGTATTACAGACAGTGACGAATTGTCATTTTTTATAAAAACGGCGGTTTTTTTGCGATGATTTTTTTACTGTTAACACGGTCGGAGCGATAAAATGAAAGAATATGCGGACAGAAAAAACGAAAAAAGAATGAAGATAATCGAAACCGCCTACAGGCTTTTTCAGCAGAAATCCGTAAGCTCCACCGCAGTTGACGATGTTGTTAAGGCAGCGGGTATCGCACGCGGCACGTTTTATCTGTACTTTAAGGACAAGAGCGATTTGCTGGAGCAGATAATACTGTTTAAGAGTACGGAGGCTATGAAGCTGCTGCTTGAGGAGGCGGATATGCGTTTTGACGATAAAAACGCTTCTCTCTGCGACATTGCGGCGGGGTTTATTGATATGTATATTGATTTTCTCGCGGCGCACAGCGATATTCTCGCGGTTGTTACGAAGAATATTTCATCGTGTCTTAAGCTGCTGCCCGCTTTTTACGACAAAAGCATTGAAGCGGTATATGACAGAATAATAAACAAATTCATGGAAAACGGCTGTCCCGCAGAGAAGGCTCACCGCACGGTGTATATCGTGGCGGATTTGATCGGTTCGGTGTGTTCCGATGCGATTCTCTGCGGCAAGCCGTTTACCGTAGACGAAATAAGAGATGACGTCAAAAACGCCGCATTGAGTATTGTGGCGGGTGCCGTCGGTGAAAAGGAGATGAAACAATGAGAGCAAAATTAATACGTTTTTTCTGCATTGCTCTTGCCGCGACGCTGTGCTTAACAACGCCGTTAAGCGTTTGCGCGTCCGCCGCGATTACCTATCCGCAGTCGGTGACCGAATCCGACGCGGCAAACGCGATTCCCAAAGCCGAAAAAATCGTAGAAGCGCTCATTAAGAAGAACGGGGGCGTCGGCGCGGTAAAGAAAAAGATTTATGATTCATTTTTTGCGGACGGCACACTCAATTCGATTTTTAAGGGAGTGTATTCTTCGCTGTCCGAAAATGCTTCCTCCCTCGGCACACTCGGAATAGACATAACGCCCGCAGGTATTGCGGCAGCGCTTGTGAAATATCCCGAAATAAGCTCCGCCGTGTCACAGTGCGCAACGCTCGGCGAGGTGATAAAAAAAGCCGATTCGTTTAAGTGGGGCGTTAAGAGTAAGTCGGAGTTCTCGTCCGCGGTCGCAGCGATGTTCTCCCCGATAAACGAACTTCTGTACACACTTCTGTGCGGAGGGACGTATAATGTCGGTATACTCATCAGCGTAAAAGGCGACAACGGCTACAAAAATGCGATAGTGCCGCTTCTTAAGGCGATAAACTGTCCGTCTGTCATGTCGCAGGAGGACTACACCAAAAAGGCAAACGCAAACCGCGCCAACATGGTAAAGGCGCTGTTTGACATGATATTTTCGGCGCTTGACAAAATTATCGAAAAACCGGTCGACGGACTTTGCACCGTTTTGCCGAGCATATCTTATTTTCTTAAAAACGGCGGACTTTCGGAGGCGGTAAAAACTCTTATTTCTCCGCTTCAGGTCAAAATTGCGGGACTGTTTTCACTCG
>OMRJ01000119.1 GCA_900313475.1 uncultured Eubacteriales bacterium
CCAACCTCGTGTTTAATAGGCTCAATGCTCTTTATATAACCGCCGGCTTCAAGATCGGCAACTATAGCCTTTCGCGCCTCAAGCGTTGTCATGCCCGCATATTTGCCGCAATCAAGCACCTCCGGCTCGTCGGCAGCGGCTTTTCCGCTTGCTATATACTCGTCCGCCGCAGCCTTGTCCGCAGCGCCGGTAAGATGTCCGTCATAGGTAAACGTGCGCACCATGGGCAGATTGTGACGTCTGCCGACCTCAAAGTCGTTGGGATCATGCGCGGGAGTTATCTTAACAACACCGGTTCCCTTTGTCATGTCGGCGTGCTCATCACAGACAATCGGTATCTCTTTGTTGAGAAGCGGCAGTATAACATGGCAGCCGTGCAGATGCTTATATCTCTCATCCTCGGAGTTTACCGCCACAGCCGTGTCACCGAGCATGGTTTCGGGACGGGTCGTCGCAAGCTCCAGCTTTTCGCCCGTCTCTTTTACCGTGTAGAGAAGATGCCAGAAATTCGAGTCTTTTTCTTCGTAATCCACTTCGGCATCCGAAATGGAGGTTTTGCAGAACGGACACCAGTTGACCATTCTGTTCCCGCGGTAAATGAGTCCCTTTTCATAGAGGCGGACAAAGACCTCTTTCACGGCCTTGCTGCATCCCTCGTCAAGGGTAAAGCGCTCTCTGTCCCAGTCACAGGACGAACCGAGCTTTTTAAGCTGCTCGATAATTCTGCCGCCGTACTGTTTTTTCCAAGCCCACGCGCGCTCCAAAAAAGCTTCGCGTCCTATCTGCTCCTTCGTAATACCCTCGCCGCGCATGGCTTCAACTATTTTCGCCTCGGTTGCAATTGACGCATGGTCGGTACCGGGAAGCCAGAGAGTGTCATAGCCCTGCATGCGCTTATAGCGGATAAGAATATCCTGAAGCGTTTCGTCGAGAGCATGTCCCATATGGAGCTGCCCGGTAATATTCGGCGGAGGAATAACTATTGTATATGTCGGTTTGCCATCCTCGCACTTCGCGTGAAAGTACTTTGCGTCAAGCCATGTTTTATAAATTCTGTCTTCTACGTTTTTCGGGTCGTAGAGCTTCGCAAGTTCCTTACTCATCTTATATATCCTTTCGGGTGTTTTCCTGTTTCTTTTTATTCTACTACTTATGTCGGCTTTTGTAAATATTTATAAGGATAAAAATTCTTTAAGCGCGGAATATCGTTTGTTTTGTCTGTCATTTTCTGTCATTCGACGTACGGTTTCTTCTTTTCCGACAATTATTACCATTTTTTTTGCACGTGTAACGGCAGTATAAAGCAGATTTCTGTACAGCAGCATCGGCGGAACCCCCGACAGCGGAATAATTACCGCAGGGTATTCGCAGCCCTGACTTTTGTGCACGGTTACGGCGTACGCAAGCTCCAGCTCCGACAGATTGTCGGTAGGATAATCGGCTGTGCGGTCATCAAAATCGACAGTCATTATTCCCGCAGCGTAATTTATCTTTTTCAATATCCCGATGTCGCCGTTGAAAATGCCCTCGCCTTCTTCATTTCCGCGATGCCACGTTATATTGTAGTTGTTTTTTGTCTGCATAACGCGGTCACCCTCTCGAAAAACACGTCCGCCGGCAGTGTTGACCTCGTTTTTTGTACGGTGTTTCGGGTTCAGTTCAGCCTGTAAAAGTCGATTCAGATTGACGGTTCCGCAGTCGCCCTTGCGCGACGGACACAGAACCTGAATGTCTTCGAGCGGCGAAAAGCCGTAGGCATCGGGCAAACGCTTTGAGATAAGCTGCGCAACCGTAGCGGCGGCGGAGGTGCCTTCACGGCGCAAAAAGAAAAAGTTGTTGTCGGTAGCGGTGAGCACAGGCATTTCACCGGAAATAATTCTGTGCGCGTTCATTACGACAAGACTTTTCTGTGCCTGCCTGAAAATTTCCGTCAGACACACAACGGGAATTCTGCCGGACGAAATTATATCGGTAAGCACGTTTCCGGGGCCGACACTCGGAAGCTGGTCGGCATCGCCTACAAGAATAAGCCTTGCGCCGAGAGGCAGCGCATTGAGAAGGCTTGAAAAAAGCTCCGCATCAACCATCGACATCTCGTCAATTATCACTGCACCGCAGGTCAGCGGATTTTCCGCATTGCGTCTGAAAACCGGCTTGTCGCTTTCGTCCCACTCCACTTCGAGAAGGCGGTGTATCGTTTTTGCCTCCTGTCCGCAGACTTCGCTCAAGCGCTTTGCGGCACGTCCCGTGGACGCGCACAGAAGCACCTCTACGCGTTTCATCCCGAATATTTCTATGATGCCCTTTACTGCGGTTGTTTTTCCTGTTCCCGGACCTCCCGTAAGAACGAGCATTCCTCGTTCACCTGCGGTCTTTATCGCGTCACGCTGTTTGTCCGCATATATTATACCGGTGCGAGCCTCGATTCGGTCTATGTCGCTGTCAATTGCGGGAATGGCGGCAGGCGCGAATTTTGTCATAAGCTCAAGCCGCTCCGCAATGCTTTTTTCGGCAATATACATGCGCGGAAGAAACAGAAATTCTTCTCCGGAAACGGTGTCGGACACTATCTGTTTCATTGTGATAAGCTCATCGAGCGTCCTGTTTATCTCATCGGTCGCGGCATCAAGCAGACGGCATCCGGGGTCTATAAGCTTTCTGCGCGGAATGCATGTGTGCCCGTTCATCAGGTTGTGCGACAGGATATACAGCATTCCCGCGCGTCGGCGATACTGCGATTCCGCACCGATGCCCATTTGATATGCCAGCTTTTCGGCGCGCTCAAACGAAAAGCCGTTCACCGCTCCGTAGAGAATATACGGATTTTCCTTAAGGACATTCAAGGCATTAACACCGAAATACTTATAAATCGCAGTGCATTCCGCAGGTGTTATTCCGTAGCGCTCCATCTCAATAAGAACCTGACGCATTGCGCGCTGACGCCTGAATTCGTTGCCTATGTCTATTGCCTTTTTCTTCGAAATCCCGTTTATGACGGCAAGCCGTTCGGGGTCGTTTTCAAGCACGTCAAACGTGTCCTCACCGAAGCGTTCCGTTATTTTTGCGGCAAGCTTCGGACCCACGCCCTTGACCGAGCCTGCCGCAAGATACCTGAATAGCTTTGCGGCTGTGTCGGGCAGCTTTCTCTCGCACGATTCAATCTTAAACTGCCGTCCGAATACATCATGGGACGTCCACCTGCCGTGAAGGACTACCTCCTCGCCCGCCGATGTATCCGAAAGCACTCCGACGGCGGACAGCAGCTCACCGTTATTGTTTATTTCAAGTACCGTAAAGCCGTTGTCGTTATTACGGAATACCACATTTTCAACCGTTCCGCAAAGCGCAACTTCACCATGTTTATTCAACGCGGTTACCTCTCTATTCATTTTCGGGCGTCTCCTCACCCGGACGGAACACATAACCGTTTCTTTCAAGATACATAAGGTCGGAGAGCATGGCTTCAAGACCGAGTGCCGCGCATTTTTCCGGTTCGGGCGCGCAAAAAGTGCGAATACCCGTGTTCCACTCTATGTATCTGTCTATCCCGAAAAGCTTTGCTGTGCCGCCCGTGAGAATTATCCCCGTGTCGGCAATATCCGAAATAAGCTCCGGCGGCGTAACCTCAAGCACGCGGCGAATGCACGTAAGAATTTCTTCCACACAGGATTTAAGCACCCAATAAACCTCCGTGGAGGTTATCTCAAACAGCACCGGGCATCCCGTTTCGCCGCTTTTTCCGCCGGCAACCATTGCGATTTCCTCATTGCGGTAGACGGCAGTGCCTACAGTCCGTTTTATCTCGTCGGCAGTCTCAGAGCCGACCTCTATATTATGCTCATGAGAAATATATTCCGAGATGCGTCGCGTCAGGTCATTCCCCCCGACCTTTACAGAACGTGACACCGCAATATTTCCCATGGTGACGACTGCGCAGTCGGCAGTGCCGCCGCCTATATCGCATATGAACGTGCCTTTCGGCTCTGTAAGACTGACACCCGAACCGATGGCGGCGGCAAGCGCCTCATCAAGAAAACACGCACGCCCCGCTCCGGCGGAATATATAACGTCTAAAATCGTCTTTTTTTCAAGATCTGTAACGGAGCCGGGAACCGACATCAGTATATTCGGCTTAAACAAACGGCTTCTGCACAGCCTGTCTATATATGTTTTGAGCATGAACCGCGCCATTTCAAAATCGTTCACTATGCCGTCCTTTATCGGATATACGGCGCGCATTGAACCGGGCAGCTTTCCGATCATTTTTTTTGCGGCGGCTCCGACCGCAATCGGACGACCCGTGTAGCTGTCGCAAATAACTACGGACGGCTCGCTGATTACAATTCCCCTGTCGTCTTCGCATAACGTTATGTTTGTCGAGCCGAAGTCAATGCCGATTCTGACACCGAGCACTGTCCGTTCACTTCCTTTTTACTGCAATTGTTTTCATAATATCATACCACATGTAAACACTCCGTTGCAAGAAAAAAAGTCCGGATATCACAAATAATCTTGTTTTTTTCAAAAAGCGGTTCACAAACGCTTTCGGATATGCTACAATGTATGTAAAATCAAACAGTTTAAGGAGAAAAAAGATATGGAATATATACATAATACACATTCTTTTCCGTCACATACGGGCAACACGGATATTTTCGTGCAAACCGTTGAGCC
>OMRJ01000001.1 GCA_900313475.1 uncultured Eubacteriales bacterium
GAGCGTACAATTTTTGTTTGTGACATTTTCTATGCAGCCGATTATTCTTTCAATGTAACGTCTTGAAAGAAATTCCTCCGCTTCCGGAGAATTAATACCCCAATAAGCAAACATTTCTTCAAGCCAACCATGCTCTTCCTCGCGCTTTTCATACATATCGCTTCTGTACTTGGCAGTTTCCGACTCGGAACGCTTGCGTATAAAGTGATAATACTTCTTCGAGGTCACGGCCACACGATCTATATCTCTTACAACGCTTAAATTGAACGGAAAATCATCCCAGAAAGTCTGCGGAAAATAGAGCTTGTTATCGAGAATATAGCTTGACAAATAAAGCTTATTCCACGGAGTGTAGAGCAGGTTTTTGTCGTACAGCTTATAAGCATTTTCCCTGAATTCTTCCTTTGTGTTATAAACCGCATCGGAAAAAAACTGCTCCTGTACAAATTTTTCGGTATCGCTGTAATAAGTGTCAATATAATATCCGGCAACCACAAGCTGAGAATTATTGCGCTCGGCAAGATTATACATATCCTCAAGCATTGTAGGCTCGGTCCAGTCGTCCGAATCCATAAAATACATATATTTGCCGACAGCCTTATCAATAGCGACATTTCTGGCACTCGGCGCGCCGCCGTTTTCTTTGTGAATGACCTTTATTCTGGGATCTTTTTTGGCATATTCGTCGCATATTTCACCGCTTCGATCCTTGGTTCCGTCGTCAACACAGAAAAATTCCCAATCGGTAAGGGTCTGATTTTGTATGCTTTCGATTGCCATTCCTACATAATTCTCAACACCGTATACCGGCATTATTACACTTATTTTCACTTCACTCATTATTTGCCGAACTCCTTATCGGTAAGCTCAAGTGCCGATGCAATGACCTTATCCATATCATAATACTTATACTCGGCGAGTCTGCCGCCGAATAGCATATTCTTTTTTTTCTCTGCCAAAGCCCTGTATTTTTGGAACAAAACGATATTTTTTTCATCGTTGATTGGATAATACGGCTCCATACCCTCTTTCCAGTCGACAGGATATTCGCGGGTTATAACCGTTTTATTGCTTTTTGCACTTTCAAAGTGCTTATGCTCTATTATACGGGTATAAGGAATTTCACGCTCCGTATAATTTACAACCGCAACGCCCTGATGGTTTTCCTCGTAGAGAATCTCGGTTTCAAACTTAAGACTGCGGTATTCAAGCTTGCCGAAACAATAATCAAACAACGAATCAAGCGTACCGGTATACAACACTTTTTCAGCCATACCGTCATATTTCTCACGGTCGGAGTTGTAATCGACGTTAAGTATAACGTCACATCCGTCAAACAGCTTGTCCGTAAGCACATTATATCCGCCGATCGGTATTCCCTGATAAGGGTCGTCGAAATAATTGTTGTCATATATATAACGAACAGGGAGTCGTTTTATTATAAAGCTCGGAAGCTCGGTACAGCTCCTTCCCCACTGCTTTTCCGTGTATCCCTTGATGAGCTTGCGGTAGATATCCTCACCGACAAGGCTGATTGCCTGCTCTTCAAGGTTCTTAGGATCTCCCTTTATTACAGAACGCTGCTTATCTATTATTTCCTTTGCCTCGGCGGGTGTTCTTATTCCCCACATTTTGCTGAAGGTATTCATGTTAAAAGGCATATTGTACATTTCGCCCTTGTAGCAGGCCACGGGGGAGTTTGTATATCTGTTAAACTCGGCAAGAGAATTTACAAAATTCCAAACTCTCCTGTTTGAGGTATGAAAGATATGTGCTCCGTACTTATGTACATTTATGCCCTCAATATTTTCACAGTATATGTTACCTCCCATGTGCGGTCTTTTTTCAAGCACCAAACAGGTCTTACCGTTTTTGACCGCATGGAATGCAAATACGGCGGAAAAAAGCCCACTGCCGACCAACAGATAATTATACTTTTTCATATGTTATCTCCTCACAATATGCAATACAATAAAATGTTATATCGATCAAAACAGTAATTGTCAAATTAAATCAAGATATCAGCGGTTCTCTTAGCCGTCCTTGTCACCGTTTTTGACAGCGAAACCCGGCCGTCTATCTCTTCTCATAGCTGTGACATAGGCAAAAAACCGTTACTGACCCGACAATTATACTTCGAACCGCTTTTACAGCAGCAAACGTGCTTGCACATAATCATGCTGTTACGTAGCCCCGCTCCGACAGAAACTGAGTTGTTGCGTAAGCGTCTTTTTCTTTAGTTGCTCAAAATCCACATCAATGCAGAATCGACTGTTTTCACGGTTCATACCGCCAGCTATGACCACCGCGCTGCCCTTAACCATATAGTTAAAAAGCCTGTCTTGCCTACAGTCGAAACCAAGATATCGGCATTTATACAGATTTCCTTAATAGCGTGCAGTTTCCAACTATACATAAATTATACTGTTCGTAAATTGAAAAGTCAATACAAATAAGAACTCTGCATGTAGAGTTTTGCAGAATTTTGTAGAGTTGCAATAGATGAGAGACCGGAAATAAAAAAATGATAGAAAAAAGCGATTGAGTTCGTTAGAATATAGTCACCGCAACAAAACATAACGAGAGGATCTCAATCACAATGGAAAGTACAACACGAAACAAATGTTCTTTACCACATGAAATCTCAACAAAAAACAAATTCAGTCAAACTATACAGACAAACAAAGGATATCGGATTTGTGTGTCGGCGATATCACATATTAAATGCGTCATTGTCGTGGCTGAAAAACCGTATTTTATGAATGCTTCACGCTTTTTAAGTTTCGGTTTTGCGTCTGCCAGGTTTTACGAAAAGCACGGCGCATTCTGCGGAAGGACGTTTATTCCGCAGTGTCCGTTTTCGCGATGTTTTTTCTGTACTGCTTCGGCGCGCGCCCCATGTGCCGTCTGAACACGTTTATGAAGTGACTGGGTGACGAAAATCCCATTTCCATGGAAATGTCCGTTATGCTTTTGCCTGTTGTGAGTAAAAGTCTTTGAGCTTCGTTTATGCGCAGATAGTTGATGTATTCCTTAAAGCTCATGTTCATCATCTGCTTGAAGGTACGCGAAAAATAACTGTAGCTGACTTTGTATCTTTTTGCAAGCTCACGTTCGTCGCATGAGGTAAAGTTTTGATTCACATAGTCAATAATATTATCCATAATGCCGTAAAGACTGCCCGAACCGACCGTGTATTTTATTTCGACGCCCAGATCGGAGAGACAACCCACCACGTGACCGAATATTTTGAGAACATCTCCGCGCAGCAAAAGCTCATAGCCTACGGGACGGTTTTTCCACGCGGACACCGCGTCGGCGACAAGGGCGCCTATACCGGCTTCGGAAACAAAAGACGCGGGAAACACGCGCGGATGAGTTGACGAAGAATTTAAGAACGGCAGAACATAACGCGTTTCCTTTGCGGAGCCGTTTGACGCCCAGAGAATCTCGGGATTAAATTTTATTACATAATATCTGCTCTCGGGTGCTGCCGATTCGAGTCTGTGGCTTTCTTTCGAGTTTATTATGATAAGCTCTCCCTCGTTAAAGGCGTACTCTTTGCCGTTGAGCCATACACGCAGCTTTCCGTCATAGAGATACAGCAGCTCCACATAATCGTGAAAATGAGCGTAGAGATCGGGCGAATCGCTCCGTTTTTTCAGATCGAGGCATTCAACGGGAGCCGTTACACCGTCCACCGTAGCAGCTTTTTCACAGATAGTTTCCATCATTATCCCTCTTTCCGCAATTTTTTACAAAAAAACTCTAAATTTATAATAGCAAAAAGTCAATTAAAATGCTACACTTAATTTGTAAAAAAAGTGTAACAAAGAGAGGTTAACAAACATGATAAGAGTTCTCGTATGGAACGAATACATTCACGAAAAAGATCCGAACAACGCTTCGTCGACGGTGTATCCTCACGGCATACACAACGCAATTGCCGGTTTTCTCGGCAAAGAGGAGGATATCGAGGTGACGACCGCGACGCTCGACGACGAAAACTGCGGCATAACGGACGAGGTTCTGAAAAACACCGACGTTATAATCTGGTGGGGACACTGCGGACACGACAGAGTTCCCGACGTGGTTGCGCAAAAGGTTCATGAGGCCGTGCTCAACGGAATGGGCGCCGTCTTTCTTCATTCTGCCCACAAATCGAAGCCGTTCATGCGCCTTATGGGTACCTCGTGTTCTCTCATCTGGCGCGAGAGCGGCGACACGGAGCGCGTGTGGGTATCAAAGCCGTCGCACCCGATAGCGGCAGGCATCGACACCTGCTTTGAGCTTGAGGCGGACGAGACTTACGGCGAGCCGTTCGGCATTCCCAATCCCGACGATATCGTCTTTATGGGATGGTATTCGGGCGGAGAGGTTTTCCGTTCGGGCGTTACGTTCACGCGCGACAACGGCAGGATTTTCTATTTTCAACCCGGACATGAGACTTTCCCGACTTTTTACGACCCGAACGTGCAGAGAGTGATTCTCAACGCCGTCCGCTGGGCAAAGCCCGACGTTCGCACGGAGAATGTTATGGACTGTCCCAATCCTCCGAGCAGAAATAAATGAGCGTACATTTTTGATACAAAAAGCAAAAAAATATAAAATTCGCCGTTGATATCCTGTTTGCAGTGTGATAGAATGTTGAAAGCAAATAAAAAAACAAGTAAAGAAGGACGCAAAAAGCATGAAAGAACTTGTAATAAACTGCGGAAGTTCATCACTCAAATACACAGTGTTTGAAATGCCGGAGGGAAAAGAACTCTGCAACGGTATTTTCGAGCAGCTTACAACGGATCTGCCCACCTTCACTCACAAGCTGCCCGACGCAAACGGCGGAATGCGTAAGGTTAAGAACAAAGAAGCAATGTCTGCGCAGTCCGACCATGCGGACGCAATAAAGGTGCTTGTTTCAACTCTCACCGACGAAAAGCTCGGTGTTATGTCCGACATCGGAGAGATCAAGGCAGTGGGACACAGGGTTCTGCACGGCGGCAGCAAATTCAGCGGTTCGGTTAAAGTGACGGAGGCTGTCAAAGAGGCAATCAAAGAGTGCATTCCGCTCGGGCCTCTCCACAACCCCGCAAACCTTAAGGGAATAAACGCATTCGAGGCGCTTCTTCCGGGTGTTCCGCAGGTTGCCGTTTTCGACACGGCTTTCCACCAGACAATGCCCGACTATTCATATATGTATGCGCTTCCGTACAAATATTACGAGGAGGACGGCATCCGCCGCTACGGCTTCCACGGAACATCGCACAGATATGTCAGCGCAAGATGCATCGATCTGCTCGGCTCACCCGAACACAGCAGGATAGTTTCCTGCCACCTCGGCAACGGTTCTTCGATTTCCGCAGTGGTCGACGGCAAATGTCTTGACACCACAATGGGACTCACTCCCCTTGAGGGCATCATGATGGGAACGCGCTGCGGCTCCGTAGACCCGGCTATAGTCACCACCGTAATGAAAAAATACAACCTCACACCCGACGAAATGGACACCGTGATGAACAAAAAGAGCGGCATGCTCGGCATCACCGGCGACACGAGCGACAATCGCACAATAGAGCAGCGCGCAAAGCAGGGTGACGCGAGAGCAAAGCTTGTTGAGAATATGTTCTGTCACCAGCTTGTTAAATACATCGGCGGCTTCGCGGCTGCAATGGGCGGCGTCGACGCAGTCATCTTTACGGGCGGCATCGGCGAAAACAACCCGCAGTACAGGACGCGCATCGCCGAAAAGCTCGCGTTCCTCGGCGTTACGATCGATGAGGAAAAGAACGCTCTGCGCGGCGAAGAAGCGGATATCACAACTCCCGACAGCAAGGTAAAGCTCTTTGTAATACCCACAAACGAGGAGCTTATGATAGCAAGGGATACCTACGACCTGATATAAAACAAACAAAAACACGGCAGTATTTGACACGGTCGAATACTGCCGTATTCTGTGTTTTTGAGAGAAAAACGAACCGGTTTGCCGAAGGGCGCGCTGTCACATTCGGTGAAACGGCAAAACAGAAAAGGGAATGAAAAAAAGCGATGACCTTATAAAAAAGATCAACGCTTTTGCATGATATGTTAACGGGAATGCAAATCCGAAAGACTGCGATAATCGCATAAGCTTGCTCCGCAACGGATTTGTGCCGTGTATCCCGTCGGCTTGTGTTATTTGCCCTTGCCGGCGGTAATTCCGAATTGAATCAGTTTTGTTTTGCCTTGAGCTTTTCCTTCAGACGTTCGTTCTCGCGCTTAAGACGGTCGCGTTCGGTCATGGCTGATTCCGCGTCGGCAAGGTAACTGCCTATCTCGGCTTTGAGCTTTGTCGCTTCTGCAGTGGATTCCTTTGCTTCATCGGCGTAGCCGAGGGCGGCAAGGATAAGTCCCTGTGTGAGTGATACTCTGCCGGAGCTCATTATTTCGTCGAGCGAGGCGTTGAGGTCATTTGCAAGGGCAATGATGACCTCCGCCGGTTTGTCCGAAATTATGGTGTAGGTCTGTTTTCTTATTGTGACGTTAACCTTACTTTTGTCCATTTTTTGCTTCGCTCCTCTGTATTTTTTATATAGAAACGCCTTGACGCCCGTGCGGCGGCATCTGACGGACGCAGCCGCACGGCGGTTTTTTTTATTTGTTTCTGAACTGCTGCTTCATGCGCTGCTCCTTTGAGAGGATCTTTTTGCGCAGACGCAGCGACCGCGGGGTGACTTCAAGCAGCTCGTCATCGGAGAGGAACTCCATGCACTGCTCAAGGCTCAAGACGGAGTGGGGAACAAGACGCAGCGCTTCGTCCGAGCCGGCGGCGCGGGTGTTCGTCATCTGCTTTTTCTTGCAGACGTTGCACACAATGTCCTCTGCCTTTGAGCATTCGCCTACTATCATTCCCTCGTAGACCTGAACGCCGGGACCGATGAAAAGTCTGCCGCGCTCCTGCGTGTTGAAAAGTCCGTAGCCTGTGCTTTCGCCCGTTTCGTGGGCGATTATGGAGCCGTGCTCACGCACCTGCATGTCGCCCTTATACGGCTCATAGCCCGCGAAAAGGTTGTTCATTATGCCGTAGCCGTTCGTGTCCGTGAGAAATTCCGAGCGGTAGCCGATAAGTCCTCTGGCGGGGATCTTAAATTCGAGATGCGTGGTGCCGCCGTCACGCGTGCCCATGTTTTCAAGCTCACCCTTGCGCGAGCCTATCTTTTCCATGACCGCGCCGACGTAATCGGTGGGTACCTCGACGATAAGCAGCTCCATAGGCTCGTTGAGCACGCCGTCTATTGTTTTGTAGATGACCTTGGCGCTCGATACCTGGAATTCATATCCCTGGCGGCGCATTGTTTCTATGAGAATCGAGAGGTGCAGCTCGCCTCTGCCCGATACCTTGAATGCGTCGGTCGTCTCTGTCTCCTCGACCTTCATGCTGACGTTCGTTTCGACCTCTTTGAAAAGGCGTTCGCGCAGCTTGCGGGAGGTCACGAATTTGCCCTCTCTGCCCGCGAAGGGCGAGTCGTTGACAAGGAAAGTCATTGAAAGGGTCGGTTCGTCTATCTTTACGAACGGAAGCGGCTCAACGTGCTCGGGATCGCATATAGTCTCACCTATGTTAAGTCCCTCTATGCCCGAAACGGCGACAATGTCGCCGAACTTTGCATGCGTTGTTTCGGTTCTGCCGAGTCCCGTGAACTGATAAAGGCGCGATACCTTTGTTTTCTGTCTCTCGCCGTCCTGCTTGCAGAGGATAACCTGCTGACCGTCGTGAATCTCTCCGCGTTCAATGCGTCCGACGCCTATTCTGCCGACATAATCGTCATAGTCAAGGCTTGAAAAAAGAAGCTGCAGCGGACCGTCCGCGTCGCCTGAGGGAGCGGGGATGTATTCGAGAATCGCATCAAGAAGGGGACGCATGTCGCCGCTTCTTGCGTTTTTATCAAGGGAGGCGTAGCCGTCGCGCGCCGAAGCGAACACAACCGGAAAATCTATCTGGTCGTCGTCCGCGCCCAGCTCTATGAACAGGTCGAGCACCTCGTCGATGACTTCGTCGGGACGCGCCCCGGGACGGTCTATCTTGTTTATAACTACAAGCGGACGCTTTTTGAGAGCAAGCGCCTTCGAAAGGACGAAGCGCGTCTGCGGCATGCAGCCTTCAAATGCGTCGACGAGAAGCAGAACGCCGTCTACCATCGTCATTATACGCTCCACCTCGCCGCCGAAATCGGCATGACCGGGAGTGTCCACTATATTTATCTTAACGCCCTTGTAGTTTACCGATGTGTTTTTTGAGAGGATGGTTATTCCGCGCTCTCTTTCAAGGTCGTTTGAGTCCATGACTCTGTCCGCGACCACCTCGTTGTCTCTGAATGTTCCGCTCTGCTTCAAGAGCTTGTCAACGAGCGTTGTCTTTCCGTGGTCGACGTGTGCTATTATGGCAATATTTCTTATGTCTTCACGCGTGCTCAAAATTTCACCTTCAATATCATTTGTACATCTGCTTATAATAACAAAAAAAGACGAAAAAATCAATAGGAATAATTTGCGTTTTTCGTTGTTTTTGCATCTGTTTTATGGTACAATATAGCGGAACACGTTTTACACGCGTTTTTTCAACAAAAAAAACGGGCATATCCCGTTTCGGGGAGAGAAAAATTATGGCATTCAGAGGATTTAAGAGAAGAAGCGAATTATGGACATACGATGTTTATCCGAAGGTATTTGAAGCGGGAAAGCGGGTTTGCGTGCATATCAATGCTGCCGGCGGCAGAAATATTTTTGATGCGGACGTAAAATACACCGCCGTTATCAAATGGTATCACGGCGGACGCATTAACGAGAATCCGCCTACCGCCGTGCATATCGAGCTTGACATAACGCCCGACGCAAACGGCGGTTTTACGGTCGATACCGTTTTTCCTCACGAGGGCGAATACAGCATAGGAGTTGTGAACAGTGCCGACGGGCGAAAGAGGAGCATTGTTACCTTTGCCGTCTACGCGCTCGAAAAGGATCTTATCGGCATGTACCCGTTTATCGGTGATATGCACATGCACACCTGCTGCTCCGACGGCAGACAGACACCCGAAAAGGTTGCCGCGTCCTATCGCGGTCACGGCTACGACTTTCTGGCGATAACCGATCACCGCCGGTATTATCCGTCGCTGCGTGCGATCGAGAGCTTTAAGAATATTCCGACGGACTATGCCCTCATTCCCGGAGAGGAGGTCCATCTGCCCGACATAAACGGATTTACCGTTTCTCCGCACACGATAAATTTCGGCGGTGAATACAGCGTTAACGGACTTATCGAAGGCTCATGCAACGAGGAGCCGGGCAAGGAAAAAAAGTACCGTTCGATCCGTGAGGACTGTCCCGACGTTATGACGCGCGCGGAGTTTGCCGCGAAAATGACGGCGCTTGCCGAAAAAGAGAAGGCAAACTGCCCCGCCGACGTTGACCCGCGAAATGCCGCGGTGCTTCGCTGGCTCTATAATGAGATAAGAAACGCGGGCGGTCTTGCGGTTTTTCCGCATCCGACATGGATCGCGAGCGACACGTTCCACGATGCGGACGCAATTAACGACTGGCTTGTCGAAAACAGAATTTTTGACGCCTTTGAGGTTCTCGGCGGCGAAAACTACTTTGAACAGAACGGCTACCAGACCGTGAGATATTATGAGGACATGGCGCGCGGATACCGTTATCCCGTTGTCGGCAGCACCG
Source organism: uncultured Eubacteriales bacterium (assembly GCA_900313475.1). Taxonomy (GTDB): domain Bacteria; phylum Bacillota; class Clostridia; order Oscillospirales; family Acutalibacteraceae; genus RUG806. Next base: position 9,706 of record OMRJ01000001.1, read on the forward strand.
ACAGTCACAACTGCACCCCCGAAAACCGCAACGGCTTTATCTGCTCCACAATTGTTTTTTCTCCCGAAAACGAGAGAAAGGCACTCATAAATTCCGTAAAAGAGTTCAGAAGCGTGGCTGTTGACACGATAAGCGAGGAGTTTCGCGTTGTCGGCGAGATGAGATACGTCCGCTATGCGTGCTTCCTTCTCAAAAACTGGTTTCCGCTTCACAACGACGCATGCTTTGAGGAGGGACGGCTTATGAATCTCGTCTTTTTCGGCACGGAGAGCGAAAAAGAAAACGCCCTCGCAACACTCAACGCGATGAGCGGACGAATGAAAGCGATGAGAGAAAAATACTTCGCATTTAAATAAAAACGGAATGATTTGGAACCGGAAACTATTGACGCCGCCGTCTTTTTTGTAAATCGCGCGGAGATTTTTCCGCCGGCAGGGAACGCGCACCGGGTGTTCCGCGATGAAAAACGTTTGCAAAAGCCGTTCGGTTTGCCGGCGGGTAAACATGACGGTACCGAATTTTTATAAAATCTGCTCCGCAGGAGTTCTTTTTCCCGTGAAACGAGCTTTGCGGGTCTTTATCCGGAACTCTTTCGGATATTACCGCGCGGCAGTTTGTTGCCGTGTTCCCCTCGGAGGTCAATTTGGCAGAGAGATTCAATCGGGATCGCGCTATCCCGAAATTTTTGAAAGCAATGGGAATAATCAGCTTCATCGGTGCCGCCGTGCTTGCGGTGCTGTTTAACGTCATGCGCGTGAGTACCGTTCAGGCGAAATACGAAGAATATCTCATTTTTCTCCGTGATTTTGAGGCGTCGGTCGCTGCGCTCGAAAACAAGTGGCTGATAATAATTGTTATTTTTCTGCTGTATATCCTGCGCAGTCTGTCCGCCGTTATCCCGTATGCGGTGATATACATTACAAGCGCTATGGTGTTTCCGCCGAGGCAGTCTTTTCTGATAAATCTTATCGGCATGGCGTTTACGGCGGCGTTCAGATACTATACCGGCATTCAGATGGGCGAGGGATATCTCAACAAGGTGCTGAAAAAGAATCCTATTATAAGCCGCATTTTCGAGGTGGACGGGCGCGGAAATCCCATAGTGCTGTTCGCGCTGCGCGTTGTACCGCTGTTTCCGTATAACACCGTGAGCCAGCTCTACGGCACCTTTGAATATCCGTTTGTGAAATACATGATAATATCCGTCGTGTCGCTTTTCCCTCGGATTATCTCATATTCGTTCATAGGCAACAATGTCTATGATCCGCTTTCAACGGCGTTCTATCTGCCGCTGATACTTCTGCTCATTATAACGGGCATGTCGTTCTTCTTTTTGCGGACGGTCATGCTTGTGACGTACAAATACACACATAAACCCGGAAAGGAAAAACAAACAGATGAGTGACATAAAAGAAACAAAAAAAATGATAACGGACGGGGCGTTTGATTCCGCGCTTGTCCGCGTTTACGGCGAAAAAGAGCTTGATGTTCAGCGCGCGCGTTATGCGGAGCTTTGCACGCTCTTTGAAGAAAAAACAGGCGATGCCGACGGCATTCGCTTCTTCTCCGCACCCGGCAGAACGGAGGTATGCGGCAATCATACCGACCATAACCACGGGCGCGTCCTTGCTGCGGCTATAAACCTTGATGCGGTGGCATGCGCCGCAAAAACCGACGGAAATTACATAAGAGTTTTTTCAAAGGGTTATCCCGGCGATGTCGTCGATATAAACGTACTTACCCCGCAGGCTGACGAGAAAGACAGATCCGCTTCGCTCGTGAGGGGCGTTGCGGCGCGGTTCGTACAGCTCGGATATAAGATCGGCGGTTTTGACGCCGTCACGGTGAATAATGTCCTCAAAGGCTCCGGAATGTCGTCGTCCGCTTCGTTTGAGGTGCTTGTCGGCACTGTTCTCAATTATCTTTATAACGACGGCAGTATCTCCGCCGTTGAGATAGCGCAGATCGCGCAGTACGCCGAAAATGTGTTTTTCGGCAAGCCGTGCGGGCTTATGGATCAGATGGCTTGCTCGGTGGGCAGCTTTGTCGAGATCGACTTTGCCGATCCGTTAAAGCCCGTTATCACACCCGTTGATTTTGATTTTGCGTCGTGCGGACATGCTCTGTGCATCGTCGACACCCGCGCCGACCATGCCGACCTCACCGACGAATACGCCGCTATCCGCAGCGAGATGGAGGCTGTCGCGGGCTTTTTCGGAAAAAAGTGCCTGCGCGACACGCCCGAACAGGAGGTTCTCGACAATCTCGGCGCACTCCGCGAAAAGCTCGGAGAGCGTCCCGTTCTGCGTGCGATTCATTTCTATGAAGATGACAGACGCGTTGAAAAAGAAGCTGCCGCACTTAAAAAAGGCGATTTTGAGACATTTAAATCGCTCGTTATTGATTCCGGAAATTCGTCATACATGTATAATCAGAACGTGTTTTCGGTCAAATCCTCCGCGCAGCCCGTGTCGCTTGCCCTTGCGGTGAGTCACAGGCTTTTGGAGGGTAGGGGCGCATGGCGCGTCCACGGCGGCGGTTTCGCGGGCACGATTCAGGCGTTTGTCCCCGATGAGCTGCTTGAAAAGTATAAAACCGTAATGGAGGGGATCTTCGGTGCCGGCGCGTGCTACGTGCTGTCTGTCCGTCCCTTCGGAGGTACCGAAGTCCGATAAGGAAGAATGAATAAACATCATAAAGCGTTAGAATTAAACAAAATATTAGAATCATTGGCTGAACTCACCTCATGTGCCGACAGCCGCGAAAATGCGCTCTCAATTATTCCCGCAACGGAGCTGTACGACGCGCAGACGCTCATAAATCAGACCGATGCCGCTTATGTGCTGCTTGCGAAATTCGGCAGCCCGTCATTCGGCGCTCTCAAAAATGTCAATTCCTCGCTTGCGCGTGCGTCCGCGGGCGGAACGCTTACAATGCGTGAGCTGCTCGATGTGGGAGAGGTGCTGCGCGTTATCCGTTCTCTCTCGGAGTGGCGCTTTTCGCAGCCGGGCGCGCAGAGCGTGCTCGACGTATATTTTGCGTCGCTCATGCCCAATAAGACGCTTGAAAACAGAATTTTTACTTCTGTTATGAGCGAGGAGGAGATGGCGGACACCGCGTCGCCCGAGCTTGCGTCGATAAGGCGAAAAATAAAGAGCCGCGCACAGGCTATCAGAGAAAAGCTCGAAAGCATGGTGCGCTCGACTCATTATCAGAAGTTTTTGCAGGACGCAATCATAACGCAGCGAAACGGAAGATTTGTCGTCCCGGTCAAGAACGAATACCGCGGCGAGGTGCAGGGACTGGTGCACGACACCTCCGGCTCGGGCGCTACAGTTTTTGTGGAGCCGCTTGCCGTAGTCGAAGCCAACAACGACATACGCGTTTTGCAGGGCAAGGAAAAAGAGGAAATCGAACGTATTCTCGCCGAGCTTTCGGCAGAGGTCGGCGAATATGCCGAAACGGTGAAAAACAACTACGAATGCCTTGCGGAGCTTGACCTTATTTTTGCGAAAGCACAGCTTGCCTATAAAATGAAAGCGAGCGTGCCGATACTCAACACACAGGGCATAACGGTGCTGAACCGTGCGCGTCACCCTCTGCTTGACCCGAAAAAGGTCGTCCCGACCGACATTTCGCTCGGTGTGGATTTTGACACGCTTGTCATAACCGGCCCGAATACGGGCGGCAAGACCGTCTCGATAAAAACGCTCGGTTTGATTTCTCTTATGGCTGCCTGCGGACTGCTTATTCCCGCTGCGGACGAGAGCCGGGTGTGCATATATAAAGATGTGTTTGCAGACATCGGCGACGAGCAGAGTATAGAGCAGTCGCTCTCGACGTTCTCGTCGCACATGGTGAATATCGTAGATATTCTGTCGCGCTGCGGTGAGCGTTCGCTTGTGCTTATAGACGAGCTGGGCGCGGGCACCGATCCGGTTGAGGGCGCCGCGCTTGCGACCGCGATACTCGAACGCCTGTTTATAAGTGGCGCGAAGACCGCTGCCACGACCCATTATGCGGAGCTGAAAAGCTATGCGCTGCAAACTCCGCGTGTTGAAAACGCATGCTGCGAATTTGACGTCAAAACGCTGCGTCCGACCTACCGTCTGCTGATAGGCGTGCCCGGACGTTCAAACGCGTTCGCGATAAGCGAGAGGCTCGGAATGGATAAGGAGCTTATCGAGCGCGCGAAAGAGCTTGTCTCCTCCGAAAGCACGCGCTTTGAGGATGTTGTCGATAAGCTTGAAAGCACCCGTCTCTCAATGGAGGAGGAGCAGCGCGGACTTGAAAACGAGCGGCGCGAGCTTGCCGAAAAGCTTGCTCTTGCCGATAAAAAGCTGAAGGATGCCGATACCGTTATGGAGCGCGAGCTTGACAAGGCGCGCGGCGAAGCCATGCGCATGTCGGAAAATGCGAAGCGTCAGGCGGGCGCACTCATGCTTGAAGTCGAAAAGCTTCGTAAGGAGATGCGTGACGCAAAGGATCCCGCCGAGATGGCGCGCAGGGCGAAAAACGCCATGAAAAAAGAGCTTAGCGAGCTTGACCGCGCGATAAATCCCGTTACCTCGTCCGTTTATGATGACGATGACTACACGCTTCCGCGTCCGCTTAAGGTCGGCGACACGGTGTTCATTACCGAGATAGGCAAGGAGGGAACCGTGGACTCGCTTCCCGACAAAAAGGGAACCGTAGGCGTCAGCGCAGGCATCATGCGCATGCGCGTTGATATCAAAAAGCTTCGCCTTGTCGAAAAGAAAAAGACGCAGAAGCCCGCGGCAACGCTCTCACGCGCAAAGGGCAGTGTCGAAAGCTCTCTTACCGCATCGGCGGAGAACCGCTGCGATCTTCGCGGTATGACCGTTGACGAAGCGCTGTTCACGCTCGATTCTTTCATCGATCAAATGCTGCTGCGCAACATAAGCGAGTTTACCGTCATTCACGGCAAGGGCACCGGCGCACTGCGCAGCGCGGTGCAGAAGCATCTTAAAAACTGCAAATTCGTCAAAACCTTCCGTCTCGGCGTCTACGGCGAGGGCGAAAACGGCGTCACGATCGTAACGCTGAAATAACAAAGCTATGCTTTTGCGCGGACATTATTCGGTTTGTCCGTTCCACATCTTTTTTTCCTATCCCCTAAAAAAGGTGCTGTAAAAAAACCCGGTTTTTTTACAGCACCTTTTTTGAATGTCAAATATTTTTTGAATGACAATTATTTCTTGAATGCCTTGAACAGTGTTGCGAATATTTCGAAGAATCTCTTTATCGCAAGGAAAATACGTGTGAAGAAGTTCGTGTCGGATTTGCCGCTGCTTTCTTTGCTCTGGCGTGAGAGCCAGCTTATAACGCCCTCTGCCGATTCGTCGAATGTAACGGTTTTGCCGCTGCCGTCCTTTGTTGTTGTGTTGACATAGGGAGTCACTCCGTCCGCCATGTGCATGTCGTATGTAACGGCTTCCCAGAGGTAGTGCTGCGCGTCTTCCGAGAGCACGAGCTTGCCGTCCTTCCACTCCTGTTTACGGGTGTAGTCTGCGAAAACGACATCGCTGAACGTTGTTATTCTGATGCCGTCCTTGCGGCTGGTGGTGCCCTTGAGGTAGTTGAACGAGGTCATGGCGTCTTCACTGCCGCCGAGGGGATAGGGGTCCTTGTCGCTTGCCATCATCCAGACGGACACGTTTGCGATCTGATTCATCTGCGAAACGGTGGGCTGCATGACGGAGGAGAGGGGAAGACCCGCCGCGAAGAAGTTGGGATACTGAGAGATCATTTCCCAAACCATTGTGCCGCCTGTGGAATAGCCTGCGATATATATGCGGTTTCGGTCGATATGATCGCCGTACTGCGCGATAAACTCATCTATCGTCTTTTTGAGAAGCGCACAGTCGGTGCCCTCCCAGTTGTTGTGTGAGTTGTTTGCACGGGGTGCAAAGAGGAAGCAGCCGCCGGCATTTTCAAAGCGTGACTGATATTCATCGCTTGCCCAGTTTGAAAACTCATACCAGTTGAGCTGCGCGCGCTTCGTCTGCCCGGAGCGCATGCCGTGAAGCCAGACAAAAAGAGGATATTTAACGCTGTCATCCTCACCCTTGACGGGAGAATAGTAAACATAGTCGATGCCGGTGGATGCAATTTCGCCGTCGAGCATCTGCTTGTTGAGAGCTTCGTTTCCGGATGAAAGCGGTATCGCAAGCGCGGTAACAGCCATGGGGAGAAGCATCAGAACCGCAAGAAGAACGGCAGTAATCTTTTTCATCGTTAAAACTTCCTTTCAAAATATGAACTGTTTGTATCTGTTATGGTAGCATATTTTTCAAAAAAAATCTACTCTTTTTTCGCCGTTATTTACAATTCATTCGGTTTTAATATAAAAAATTTTTTGAAAACTTTTCGATAAATATTGAAAAATTCGTTTAATCCCTATATAATGGGTCTGTAATTTATATTTACTTTACAGGAGGGAGCTTTCCGTGACAAGGGCGAAAATGAAAAAAACGGTCGACAGATCGATAGCGACGCACGGCTTTGCGCGTTTTATGTTTTATTTCGTGCAGCTCACATGGGGCTTGCCGGTCAATCTCGTCGGCGGCGCGGTTTTCCTTTTCCTCAAGCTGTTTAAGCATTACCGGAGCGAGAGCTTCTGCAATGCCTTTATAACCTACATTCCGTGGAATCAGGGCGGCTTGTCGCTCGGTCTGTTTATTTTTATGGCGGACGGGCGCGAGGAGAAGTGGACGCGCAACACGAAAATTCACGAGTACGGCCACACGATACAGTGCATGCTTCTCGGCGTTTTTTACTTTCTCGTCGTCGGCATTCCCTCGGCTGTTTGGTGCAACTGTTTTGAAAACTACCGCAGAAAAAACAACGTTTCCTACTATAAGCTCTATTGCGAAAGCTGGGCAAACAGGTGGGGAACGAAGTGGAGCGGGCTTAAACAGTACGGAATAAAGTAAATTACGTAAACAAATTTTTTCAGTCAGGAGAAAAAACAGCAATGAAAAAAATCTTCAGCGTTATTCTCGCGGTCGTTATGGCTCTTACCTGTGCGGTAACGGCATTTGCCGCAGACACGGACTCCGTCATGAAATTTAATTCCGACGGCAAATTCAAAATCATGATGATCAACGACACGCAGGACGTCGGCAAAGGAAACAAGCCGCAGACGGTAAATTTCATCGAAAAGGCTCTCGACACCGAAAAGCCCGACCTTGTCGTGTTCGTAGGCGACCAGCTCTCCGATATGTATCCCTGCGCGTCGAAAGGGGACTACAAAAAAGCTATCGACAACATCATAAAGCCCCTTGCGGACAGAAACGTGCCTTTCCTTGTCACTCTCGGCAACCATGACCATGACCGCGCAAACGTTATGAGCGAGGACGAGATGTTTGATGTATACGCTTCCTACCCGAACTGCATCGCCGTAAAGGGAAGCACCGATCCGTTTACAAATAACACGCTTGTTTACGGCTCCGACGGCGAAAGCGTTGCATTCAACATCTATATGATTGACACCAACAACACAGCAAACGGCGGCTACACCGGAATTTATAAGGAGCAGCTCGACTGGTACAATGCAAAGAGCGCGGAGCTTAAAGCCGCAAACGACGGAAAAGCCGTGCCCTCGCTCCTGTTCCAGCACGTCCCCGTTAAAGAAATATACGGCATGTTCACCGAGTGCAAATGGAACACCGACGGCGCTGTTTATTCCCGCAGAGATCACAAGTGGTATGTCCTCAATAAGGAAATGGCAAAGGGCGATTTCGGCGAGGCTCCCTGTTCCGAGAATTTTGATGTTCACACGGGCGAATATCAGGCTTGGGTCGAAAACGGCGACATAATGGGCGCTTTCTTCGCTCACGACCACAACAACAATTTTGTAGGCAAATCAGCCGACGGCATCGTGATGGGCTACAACGGCGGCACGGGCTTCCGTGCATACGGCGCAAAGTGCGGCAGAACCATCAGAGTTTTCAATCTCGATGAAAACGATGTGACAAACTACGAGACGCATCTCATCTATTACAATGAGCTTATGGGCGAGAGCGCATCCAACCCGTTCTTTGACACATTCTCTCCCTCTATTCTCAACAAAATCATGAAAGTCTTCTACGCGATGTTCGGCTGGGCAATCAACCTTTTCAAGAAGTAATTATCTGAAACCGAATACAAAAAAAACCGCTGTGTGATGAACACGGCGGTTTTTTTTTGAAAAGGAAGAATTTATGAAAAGGAAGAATTTATCCCGTCCGTTTTTCACTGCGAGGCAGTGCCGCGGGAGGCGGCAAACGGAAAACTGTCTGTTTTATTAAAGCGCCTCGAGTGCCGCCTTGAAGCCTTCAACTCTTTCGTCGAGGTTTTCGATGCCCATTGAGTCGGCTATCGCCTCTATAAACGGGAGAGCCTGCTCGACCGTGAGAGGTCTGCCCATGTCGAGCATCGGGTGGTCGATAGCTTCGGGAGCAAGCTTTGCGAAAAGCTCATAAGTCTCGGCGTTGTCGAGAATCTCGCCTATTGTTGTGTCGGAAAAAGAATATTTGCCCATTTTAAAGAACTCCTTTTTTTTGTATTTACGTATTATTTAAGCTTTGTGAGCTTCATAAAATCGACTTTTTCAAGCGGTGTGTGCGGCAGCTCGTCCATGAAAATTATCTCACGCGGGACGGAAAAGCCCGAAAGATTTTTTTCGCATGCGGACGTTATCTCCGCGCGGTAAGCCTCCTCATCGCCCTTTTCCTTGAGCGAAACATAGAGACGTACAAGCACCTTGCCGTTTTCGTCATAGCCCTGAACGGCGCACGATTCGCGCACGAACGGGAGCGTGTCCATAAGATTTTCTATATCTACGGGGTAGACGTTGTAGCCGGAAATGATAATCAGACGCTTTTTTCTACCTGAGAAATAGAAGAAGCCGTCTTCATCCCTGTAGCCGAGGTCGCCCGAAAGCACCCATGCGGTGCCCTCGTCGTCGTAATAAAGCCCCTCGTCCTTGGGTCCGTTCTCCGTGAGGTAGCCCTCCATTATAGTGGGTCCGGCAATAACTATCTCTCCCACCTCGCCGTCGGGAAGCGGGCGTCTGTCGTCGTCCCAGATTTCCATGCGAACACCCTCAAGCGGTCTGCCTATGGAGCCGTCTTTATAAACCCAGTTGGTGTTCACGCTGCAAACGGAGCCGACCTCCGTCAATCCGTATCCCTGGCGCAGACGCGCCGAGGTGCCGTTCCGTTCGAGCATGTTGTTAAAGTCCTCAAGGAACTTCGGCGACAGGTCGTCGCCGCCCACGAACATCATTCGGGTGTTCGCGAGGTGCGGACCGTCGAAGCCCGGCGTGTGATACAGCTTTTTGAACATGTTCGGAATGCCGCCGATGCCCGAAATACGGTTGTTTTTGTAGAGCTTTACAACAAGCTTTGCGTTAAACTGCATAAGCGGAATAAGCCGCGCCGCATTGCACATTGCCATGTGCGCCGCAACCACAAGCCCGAAAGCATGGAAAAACGGCAGAATTATTATTTCCGCTTCGTCGCCCGGAGCGACAATATGGTCAATGTAGCCGAGACGGTGCACGTTTTCGTTTATCGCCTTGTTCGTGAGCTTTATCGTTTTTGATTTTCCCGTGGTTCCTCCGCCGTTGAGATACACCGCCACGTCGCCGCCGTTGCGGCATTCGCCGGGTGTGGTGCGTCCGCGGTACATGCGCATGATATCGGAATAGCGGCGCATGTTTTTGTATTTCGGGAAAAGCTTTTCGAGCGCCGCTTCACCCGCGCCCGCCGCCGCGTGCTTTGCGGGAGAGGCGTAGTCCGAAACCCGGCAGAGAATCACCGGCAGACCGGTGTCGTTTATCGCCTTGACATGGTTTTTGCATAAAAGTCCGAGCACCATAAGCCCTTTGGACTTCGCCTCTCTCACGGATTCCATAACGACCTCCGCGGGAAGAAGCGGGTGCACGAAATTCACGATAACGCCTATTTTGTTGAGCGCATAAAAGCCGACAAGGCTCTCAACGTTCGTGGGCATAAAAATCGTGAAGGCATCGCCGCGCTTAAGGTGCAGCTCTTTTACAAAATATGTCGCAAGCGCTTCGATGTCGCAAATTATCTGCGCGCGTGTGTAGCGCGCGTCCATATGCTGCATCTGATCGTAGTTGCCGAATTGCTCCGTGGCTGCCTTGTAAAACTCATAGCAGTTGTAGTCCTCGGCTTCAATCATATTGCAGTACGGTTCCTGCTGATTCATATTTTTCTCTCTCCGTTTTA
>OMRJ01000122.1 GCA_900313475.1 uncultured Eubacteriales bacterium
TCCGCAATGTTTTCGACGGTTTTAAGCAAAAAGAAGCAGAAGGCAAGGTAACGGTATTCATGCCGCTTATCGACTTTTACAAGGCATACGTTAAGGAAGAAAGCAAAAAAATACCGACACGAAAGCAGGTCGAAAAGACTTGGGACATTGTCAACGCCATGGATTTCTGCAAAAAGAAGGACGATATTATCTATGACACTTTTGCAAGCATGCACGTTGACGAGGCGGACGTTTCGGACGAGCTTATAAACGATGCGGCGGCGAACTGCGACGCGGCAATTGTTACTTTGAGCCGTTTTTCGGCGGAGGGCGTAGACAGACGCGCAATCGCCGGTGACTATTATCTCTCCGACACCGAAAAAAGCCTTATCGACAGAGTATCGGCAGCGTTCCGTTCGACCGTTGTTGTGCTCAATTCGGGCGGCGTTGTCGACTGCGAACACTTTGCCGAAAGCAAAAACGTACAGGCTGTTATATATGCGTGGCAGGGCGGTTTGGAGGGCGGCGCGGCGCTTGCCGATATAATATGCGGCGACGTCAATCCCTCCGGCAAGCTTTGCGACACGATACCTAAATCATACGATTATTACGCAAACGCCGCCGAATTTCCGGAGGGCTTTGAGCATCTCGACTATTTTGACGACATATATGTCGGATACCGCTACTTTGAAACTGTCCCGGGCGCGGCGGAAAAGGTACGCTACCCGTTCGGTTTCGGACTTTCCTACACGTCTTTTGAAATGAAAGGCGCGTTCGCAGGCGAAGCGGACGGAAAAATAACCGCGGTCGTCACCGTGAAGAACACAGGGAAACTCCCCGGCAAGGAAGTGGTGCAGCTTTATTACGGCGCGCCGCAGGGCAAACTCGGCAAACCGTCAAAGGAGCTTGCCGCATTTGCAAAGACAAAGCTTCTTGCACCGTGTGAAGAAGAAACCGTCGCTTTGAGCTTTGAAGTAAATGACATGGCGAGCTTTGACGACCTCGGGAAGATTGAAAAATCGGCATTCATCCTTGAAAAAGGTGATTATCACTTCTTTATCGGCAACAGCGTCAGAAATGTCGCGGCACTTGACTTTACATACACACTCGCGGAGGACAAAACCGTCCGTCGCGCAAAAAGCCTTTTAGCACCGTATAAGCTTGAAAAACGCATGCTCTCCGACGGCTCGTTTGAACCGCTCCCGCAGGGTAACCCCGAATTTCACAGCGGCACGGTTGCCGACAGCGGAGCAAAAGCACCCGCAGAAATTGTTCTGTTCGACGAAGTCGGAGAAAAAGCGTCTCTTGACGAATTTATCAGGCAGTTCACCGACGATGAGCTGATAGAATTTGTCGGCGGCAGACAGAATCAACCGGGCGTATGCAACACGGGCGCTTTCGGAGGCATGAAACGTCTCGGTGTTCCTCCGGTACCGACAGCCGACGGTCCCGCGGGGCTTCGTCTTGACACAAAGACGGGCGTATCTACCACCGCTTGGCCGTGCGCGTCGCTTCTCGCATGCACGTGGAACACTGCTGTTATCAACGAAGTAGGCGCGGCAGGCGGTGCGGAGCTTCGCGAAAATAATCTCGGAGTTTGGCTTGCGCCTGCTATGAATATACATCGCAATCCCCTTTGCGGACGCAACTTTGAATATTTTTCCGAAGATCCCCTGCTCGCGGGCAAATGCTGCGCAGCAGAAGTCAGAGGAATACAGTCCAATAAGGTCGGTGCAGCCGTAAAGCATTTCGCGTGCAACAACAGAGAATCAAACAGATTTGAAACGGATTCGAGAGTATCCGAAAGGGCGCTGCGCGAAATTTATCTCAAAGGCTTTGAAACGGTTGTAAAAGAAGCCGATCCGTGGTCGGTAATGTCATCATACAATCTGATAAACGGACGGCACACATCATCAAGCTATGAGCTTCTCACAGAGATGCTGCGCGAGGACTGGGGCTTCAAAGGTATGGTAACCACCGACTGGGGCGCACACAGCCGTCACTCGGACGATATCAAAGCCGGCGGTGATATGAAGATGGGCGAGGGTGAACCCGACGAGCTGCGACAGGCGCTTACCGCGGGAAAAATAACCCGCGCCGAGCTTGAAGCATGCGTCAAACGGATTCTTGAGCTTACAATGAAGACCGCCGAATAAACAATCGACGATAATAATTAAAATCGGCTGCGGGCACGGTGTAAATCCGAAAGCCTTGCAGCCGTTGCTTTTTTATGCTGTTTATCAGTTCTCGCTCTTTATTGCAATATTAAACCCGTGCTCCTGAAGGAACGGTTTTATGCGTTGCGCGTGATTGAGCAGTGAGCTTATGGACATGTCATGGTTGAGCGCGTCGATAAGAAGCGAAATATATTTTGAAAGATCGACCTCACAGTACCATTCCCTGCTCTTTAACTCAGGCGTACGGTAAATAAGATTTGTGGTGAATACCTTGTCTATGTAATGGTCTTTGTATGCCTCGTCAAAAAAATCGAGTCCGTTGCAGAAAAGTCCGAAGGCACAGCAGACAAAAATTCTGTTGGCGCCCATCGCCTTAAGCTTTTTACTGACTTCAATCATGGATTCGCCGGACGAAATCATGTCATCGACGACGATAACGTCCTTGCCGTCGAGATTCGAGCCTAAAAACTCATGTGCGATTATCGGATTTCTGCCCTTTACGACGCGTGAATAATCACGTCTCTTGTAGAACATACCGAGATCAAGTCCCAGAACGGATGAATAGTAAACGGCTCTGTTCACGCCGCCCTCGTCCGGAGAAACTATCATGAGATGTTCTTTATCAATTTTAAGACCGTCGATATTGTTTACAAAAGCCTTTATCATCTGATATGTGGTATACACGTTTTCAAAGCCTTTAAGCGGAACGGCGTTCATAACTCTGGGATCGTGTGCGTCAAAAGTGATTATATTGTCAACACCCATTTTTTCGCAAAGCTCCTGAAGCGCCAATGCGCAGTCGAGCGATTCGCGCGCCGCGCGTTTGTGCTGACGTCCTTCATAAAGCATGGGCATTATAACGTTTATCCTGCGCGCTTTGCCGGCAGTCGCGGCTATTGCACGCTTGAGATTTGCATAGTGCTCATCAGGGCTGTAGGGCACCTTCATGCCGTACATTTCATGGGTAATGCCGTAGTTGTAGCAATCGCAAAGAATAAAGACATCATATCCTCTTACCGATTCCTTGAGCATGCACTTCCCTTCACCCGTACCGAAACGGGGAAAGTTTGCTTTAAGTAAATAAGTGCTGCGTTCATAACCGTTAAAAGCTATGGTGTCTTTGTGTTCGCTCTCTCTCTTGAGTCTCCAATTTACAAGATAAGAATCAATTTTTGCGGCAATTTCTTCTGTGCCGGGCAGTGCAATAATACCTAATGTGCCAAAAGGAACGTTTTGGATATTATCGGTGTAGACAGGCATATAATCACTCCTGAATTCTTTATTGTTCGCAATTTCCGTCGGGAATCGGCCGACAGACCTTACATATACTATTTTACAACAATTTCAGACTTTTTCAAGGTTAAATACGTAATTCGACCCCTAAAATATGTCAGAACATTCTGCGTCTGTTTTGTGTATTTTCACAAAAAGCCCGCAAAACACCATTTACATTTTTGCTCATATGTGATAATATGTATATAAAAGCACGTCGGAGGTCTGTTTATGCTTGAAAAACTCAACCGCAAAAAAAATCTGCTGACCGAAACCGGCAGCGAAATCATTAACGGTCAGGGACTCGGTTATGTCGCCGACATGCGCTACGGTCTTTTTCCCATGTCATACAACGGATGCGAGATGATTGCGATATACAATCTCCTTATTCTCGAAGGAAGACACGGAAATTCACTCACCGACATCTGCTCCGAAATGTATAAAACCGCCTGCGTTTTCAGCGGACTGCTCGGCTCTAATGTCTACGTACTCGATAAATATTTTACCCGTCACGGAATGCCTGTTCTGAAAACGCTCTCACGAGACAGGTTTTTTGAGTATCTCGGCAACTGCAAATACGGAATAATTTCTTTTTGGAACGACAATAACCCGTTTAAGGGCGTACACACCGTCTGCATCGAAAAAACAGACAACGGCTACAGAATCTATAACAGAAGCAACCGCCGATGCTCCCCTGCGGACTACACGACCGCTGACGAAGCAGTATCCCGTCATCGTTTTATGGCAGGTTATTGCCTTTACCAACCCGTAAACACAATGCGTCCGAAATAAAGCACAAAAACATCTTGAATATTCTTCGGAATGTCGCTATAATATATCTGTTTTTCAAAACTAAAGAAAAAAATTTTTTTGTTTCTTTTTTTTCGCTCAAAATACCTTTTTCAAAATTTTTATTTAACAAACACGCGGATGTGGTGGAATTGGCAGACACGCAAGATTTAGGTTCTTGTGCTTCGGCATGCAGGTTCAAGTCCTGTTATCCGCACCATGGCGAGTGTTCTTATAGCATTTGAAACGCTGTAAGAACACTCGTCTTTTTTTATTGTTTTCATCCGGCGATGGTGGATGGGGCGTAGTTGACGACTACGCCCTTTCTTGTGTTTACGGACACCTCCGGGGCGGGCAGCGGGATGAGGTCGGCGATCTCGATGGCGCCCACGCAGTTGTAGTGGATACGGAGCCGTTGCTCCCACACTCCGTCCACCTTCTCCGCGTTGAACACTTCGATTTTCTCGATAAGTTCGTTCAGCATCCGGGGCGTCAGCTTGCGGGCGCGGGTGTATTTGCGGACCAGGGAGATGAACATATCCGTGGTCATGGACTGGCTGTTCTGCTTGTCGATCTCGGCGCGGAGCGCCTTGATCTTTTCCGCCAATTCCTTCTGCTCCTCCTCATACCGCCTCGACATTCTGGCGAAACGGTCATCGGAGAGTTTGCCGGAAACATTGTCCTCATAGATCCGCTCGAACAGGCCATCCAGTTCCTCATCGCGGGCTTGCAGGGCTTTCAGCTCCTTCTCCTTCAGCTTTCGGTCGGTGGCCTCCGCCTGCTGGGAATGGCCGATCACAGCCTTCACAAACTCATCCTCAAACTGGCTGGCAAACTTAGTCAGCCGCCGGATCTCGCCTAACACCACCTGCTCCAGGAAGTCCACACGGACATAATGGGTGGAAGTACAGGTCCCACGGTTGCCTTTGTAGTTGGAGCAGTTAAAATACTTGATGTCGGGGTTGCCCTGATTGAAATGAAAGTGCAGGTTGTGCCCGCAATCAGCGCAGACCAGAAGGCCGGAGAACATATTGCGCTCCCCTTCGTGGGTACGGCGCTTGCGGATCTTGCCCCGCTTCTGTTGGACCTGTTCAAAGACCGCCCGCTCAATGATGGGTTCGTGGACGTCCTGGAAGATGACCCAGTTTTCCCGGTTATTGGCAAGCCGCTTTTTGTTCTTGTATGACTTGGAGTAGGTCTTGAAGTTAAGAATATCACCACAATACTCCTGTAAAGAGAGAATATGAGTGATAGTGGAGCTGTTCCACATATACGGCCCACGGAGTTTGCTTTTCCCAGGACGATTGACGCCCTTTTCACGCCAATAGGCGATGGGGGTAAGGATTTTCTCCTCGGAGAATATTGTGGCGATCTGCTCCGTTCCATAGCCATCCAAAGTCATTCGGAATACGCGGCGGACCACCTGGGCGGCCTCCTCATCCACGATCCACTGTTTGGGATCGTCGGGGTCTTTCTTGTAGCCATAGGGCGGCGGCCCCATCGGTTCGCCGGCGTTGCCCTTGATCTTGTTGCTGATCCGGCGCTTCTTGCTGATGTCGCGGGCGTACCACTCATTGAACAGGTTGCGGATGGGTGCCAGTTCGTTCTCGCCCTCGGCGGTGTCGATGTTGTCCGAGACCGCCACCAGGCGGATGTCGTGCTCCGGGAAAAACTCTTCGGTCAGCCGCCCCACCTCAATGTAGTTGCGACCCAGCCGGGACAGATCCTTCACAAACACGGCGGCGGCCTTGCCGGCGGCAAGCTGCTCCATCATGTCGTTGAAACCGGGGCGGTCCATCGTGACGCCGGAGATGCCGTCGTCCAGGAAGTGGACCAGATTGGTGTATCCTTTTTCCTTCGCCACCTTGGTCAGCAATTTCTTTTGGTTGCCGATGCTGTAACTCTCGCCCTCCAGGTTGTCATCGCGGGAAAGCCGCTCATAGAGGAACGCGGTCACATCACGGGATTTGCGGTTGTTCGACTGTCTCATTCAGTCCTCCTTCCTCCGGGACAGCCGAATAGCAAATATAACTTGTCTATGTTCATTATACCGCCGTCCGCCGTCCCTGTCAGCCGGGTCCGGGAGATTTACTTTGCTTCGCTCTCGGACTTCATCAGCCGCAGAAGGATGCTGCCCAGGGTATCCGGGCCATCTTGCCGAAAAACAGGTTCAACGACAAACGACCTATTGCCGAAGCGATAGGTCGTCTTTTCATCTAATGATTTATTGGATGTGCCGGTCTTGCCGGCAGCAGTTTTTTCTTGCATAGAATGACCCCCTTTCGCAAGAAAGATCAATACGAAAGAGGCAGAAAACGGACGGCTGCTGGCACAGCTCCACGGGAATTTCACCCCGGCCCATGCTGATGGGTGCGGCGCACGATGCTTTGCGGGCGTCCAATGCGCGAGTCTCATTATCCTGCCTGCATATCATCGCCCACAAGCTGCCACACCTGTTTTACGGCCCAGTTTTGTCGCTCACCTGTTTGGTAGGGGTCCCGTCCTGCGGACTTGCAACAGGGTCATGGCGCACCGGCCGACCGGCTCCACGCAGACAGATCGTATCCGTCTGCCTTATGCTGCGCCGGAGGCCTCCCGCCGGGCTTTCTTTGTCAAGGAACTTTCGTCTTGGCTGTCGGATCGCTGGGGCAAGGAAAGGGAGCCGTGAAACTTGCCCCGGACGATTTTAGACCGGCAGTACCTTGAAACCTGTTACGATGCTATGGATCAGCTTCGTTTCCAGCCTGAGCCGCATATCTTCATCCACATACAGATACTCGTTCCCATACTCGTCCTTCACAGGTCTGGTGGCAAGAGCCCGGATGTACTTCTGATAGTGAGCGACCACGGCGGCAAGGGCGTTCTCGTCGCCGTTCACGGCAGCCAGGATCACCGGCACCGGGATCGGCTTCACTTGTCCGGCCATTCAAATCCCTCCTTCATCAGATACTCGCGCAATTCTTTCAGTGTAACGAGCCGCCGCTTGGATACGGTCTGATGGACGATGTTCAGCTTCTCGCTGATCTCACGGTCCGTCATGCCCAGGAAGTAGGACAGCAGGATCACATCCCGCTTGCCCTCCGGCAGCTGCGCCAAGGCGTCAGCCAGAAGATCGCCGGCCACGACTACCGGAAGTCCCAGCACTTCAAAGACATGCTCGCCCATAAAGTGCTTGTCCCACACGGCGGTCTGCTCCAGCTCAGAGGCGGTCAGCTCTCCAAAGGATTTTTCCTGGGATTGGAGACTGGCAAGCTCGCGCTGGATGTACCGGGCCTCATTCTTCAAAACCCTGACACAGAAAGCGCCAAACTGATTTTGAATACGCTGCTCATAGGAGTCTTTCATTTTCTCACCTCCCTTCGCGCCGCACGGGTGCGGGGTGGTGATCTCCTCCCTTTCGCCTCAGTAATGCAAGGTTTGCGATTTTGGCAACCGCGAAGGGAAGAAAATTTTTATGAAAGGCTCCGCCGTATGGTGGAGGCTCGCATAGACAGAAAAAAGCGCCCATCCGCAGGATGCGGATGGGCGCAATAGAAGTAGCAAAAGCAATTATGTAATCATACAGTTCATATTCATAGGCGAGATGGTTCCCGATATTGGATGGGCTTTTTTTGACAGGTAAATTCCTGCCGAATTATGTCGAAGCAGTCTTTGCTTCACGGCGGATCCCTCCCTGGGCCGCCGTCACCATTGAAACAGGGTCGTCACTCTTTGGGCATAAGGAACGGCGGCCTTGATTTTGTCAAAGCCGCCGTAGATATGTTTAGGGCATGGCGATTGCCTGCTGCACGACGGCTTTTTTCTTTTGCCGTCGTCCGGCAGATAATTAAAACTATTTTGCTTTCCTGTTCAGCCCTTTCAGAATGAACAGTGTCAGAACAACACAGGCCAGCAGAACGATGATACCAATGAAAACCTGAACCATGCTTGCATCGTAATAGCCAGAGATATTGAAAACGGCTGTCATGGGATATACCGTCTTTAGCTGGCCGGACATACTTGCGAACAGTCCAGCAAACGAATAAATTTCAGCAAATACCAGCGCCAGCCAGTAACCTTTTTTCATCCGGGCCACCAAA
>OMRJ01000123.1 GCA_900313475.1 uncultured Eubacteriales bacterium
CTTTTGTTTTGTTTTTTTTGATAATTTTTTTTCAGTTAAAAACAGCGTGAAAACTTTCGGAAAAAGCGTCTATCCCCGTAATAATGCCGTTGTCGGAATATGTAATCCGAACAGGCGTTTCGCCGACCGTTATATCGGCTGTATACGTTCCGTTGCCGGTGTCTGTAAAATCGCGTGCCGTAAAAATGCCGTCTCGCACCGCGTAGAGAAGAATCCCGACGGGGGAGCTTTGGCTTATATAGTCTGCGGGGATATTATCCGCGATTCCGTATGCGTTGACCTTGATGCCGTCCGACGAGAGCGTCAGAGAAAGTCCTTCAAGGGATTGCGGCGCGGTAAATTCGATCTTTACCTCCTCATATGACGAGCACGATGCCTTGCAGGAAAAGGAAAAATCGCCTTTTTTCGCCTGCACTGTTGCCGATAAGCTTTTTGCGGGTTCAAAACGCGCGGCAGACGTCATTTTACATCCGAAAAAGGCAAATGTGAGCAGCAGAGTGAGAAAAAAAGCGATTGTTTTTTTGAACACGTAAATCACTGACCTTCAAACAATTGTAAGAAAGCCTCCGGCAAACAGTCCGTAATATGTTGAACCGTCGCCGCGTAAGGGGTGAAGCGTTTTCCCGCAATTTCACCCGCTCTGCCGTGCAGGAAAGCGGCAAGCATGAGCGCGTCAAACGGCGCTGCACCTTCGGCTGTCAGAGCCGTTGCTATCCCTGTCAGCAGATCGCCGCTGCCGCCGCGTGAGAGTGCGGTGGAACCGGACGTGTTTATAAAAACTTCTCCCGACGGGGATGCTGCCACCGTGTTTGCGCCCTTCAACAGGACATAAACGTTGTGTTTTTGTGCAAATTCGGCAGCCGTGTGTTCTCTGTCGGCATTTATTTCACTTATCGTTTTCCCCGTAAGACGGCTCATTTCGCCGGGATGGGGTGTCAGCAGCACGGTACAGGAGGCATTCTTCAATAAATCTATATGCTTTGCCAAAATATTTATGCCGTCGGCGTCTATGATAAGCGTTCCGCGGTATGTGCGCAAAAGCGTTTCAAGCAGCACAGCACCGCTGTTGCCTGTGCCGAGTCCGCAGCCGAAAGCGACCGCGCCGTATTTTTCGGTTTTATTCGCGACGGTTTCGGCTTCAAGAGCGTCTATCATGCCGTTTCCGTCTGTCAAAAGCGGCTCGTGAATGCACTCCGGGACAGCCGAACAGATTATTTCGCGGCAAACATCGGGGTACATTACACATACAAGTCCCGCGCCGGACGATACAGCGCCCTTTGCCGCTATTATCGCGGCTCCGGGCATGTTTTTGCTGCCCGCAATTATCGCCGCTTTTCCGAATGTTCCCTTGTTTGAATCAAACGGACGGACGGGTAGTCTTTCGCGCAGCTCAGGCGGCGTGAGGGTGAATACACCTTTTGTAAAAGAAATGTCTATGCCTATCGGAATAACCGTAACTTTTCCGCAGAAAGACGAAAAAGGCTTATACACCTGTTCTTTTTTAAGACACAGCATCGACAGCGTCTCGTCTGCCTTGAAGCAGTCCTCCGAAATGCCGTTTGCCGATAAGCCCGACGGGAGGTCGATTGCCGTTTTGACCGCGTCCGAACGCATGCAAAGGCGGTTAACTTCTTTAACATCCGCGGGAAGCTGTCCCGAAAAGCCTATGCCGAAAACGGCGTCGACAATGATATCCGCCTTTGAGATTGCGTCGGCTGCGCGCGTACGGTCTGCGGGAAACACAAGCATCTCGGTGTCGGAGGACAAAAGCTCACGCCGGCTTTCGGACAGTAAATCACTCGGAGCGTCAAAAAGCTTGATGACCGTGACGAATTTGCATGCCGCGGTCAGGTGACGAGCGATAACAAAGCCGTCTCCGCCGTTCTTTCCCTTGCCGCAGAGAATCACCGCTTTTTGTGCGCTTCGGTGGTTTTTCAGTATGTATTCGGCGCAGCCGCGTCCCGCCTTTTCCATCATCCGCATGTATGACAGTCCGGCGTCGTTCGCACGCTTTTCAACCGCTTTAATTTTTTCGGGTGCAAGAATGATCAAGCCGCTTCATCTCCGAAAACCGTAATTTATTATAAATACAGTTTACCACAAAAGAACGGTCGGAAACAAGTGTTTTTTGCGACGGAATCAAACCGATTAGCGGAAACATGTTTTTATTTATACAATATTAACAATTTATATATTGACTGTGAATTGTAATGTGCTTAAAATATTCTTAAAACAAAAAAGGAGAGCGAGTTTTAATGAATTTAAGTTCGGTTATTGCCGCAAAAGACAAATTCGCACAGTATATGCTTAAAGAGATCACGCATATATGCAAAACATTTGAAAAGAGATCTCCCGGCTCAAAGGGTGAGAAGCAGGCATGTGAATACATGGCTGAAGTTCTGAAAAAAGACTGCGGGTGCGAAAAAGCCGAAGTGGAATCTTTTAAGGAAAATCCGGGTTCCTTCTACGGATGGATTTATATAACGATTACCTCAGTGCTTCTTGCGTTTGTGCTGTATTTCTTTGTGCCCGCTGTGAGTATTGCGCTTGTCGTTTTCGGACTTGCGGTTGCGTTTTTGCAGTTCGGTCTTTATAAAAAACTTGTTGACCCGCTGTTTCCCGAGAAAACGGGACATAACGTCACCGCGATTAAAAAATGCAAGGGTGAAACGAAACGCCGTATAATTTTTAACGGACACCCCGACGCAGCATGGGAATGGCCCGTCAACTATGCGCTCGGCGGAGTCGGTTTTGAAGGTCACGCCGTTATCTGCGGCGTGGGCGCTCTTTATCTTATTGTTATCTCTGTGATTAAGCTTGCGTCTCCCGATGCGTCATACCTCAAAACGCTCGGTCTTATTACTCTTGTGTTTGTTCCGTTCTGGATAGGACTTTATTTCATGTGGAATAAAAAGCGTGTTGTTGACGGTGCAAACGACAATCTCTCCGGCTGCTATATGGGCATTGCGATACTTAAGGCTCTCAAGGATGAGGGTATCGAGCTTGAAAACACCGAAATAGGCGTTGTCCTCACCGGCTCGGAGGAGGCGGGGCTTCGCGGAGCTAAGGCATGGTGCGAGGCTCACAAGGGTGAATTTGACGATGTCCCCACCTTCATTTATTCGTATGACACAATTCACGATCCCAAATATCTCATGACAAATTACCGCGATCTTAACGGTACCGTTGCCGCTGATAAGGATGTTTCGGATTTGTTTATGGAGAGCGCTGCCGATCTCGGCATCGGCTGCAAAAAAGGCATGGTTCCGCCTCTCGGCGGAGCAACCGATTCCGCTGCCTTCGCGCAGGCGGGATTCCGCGTAACCGGCATAACGGGGCTTAACCACAAGCTTGAAAGCTATTATCATACCAGACGCGATTCCTACGACAATATGAATCTTCATGGGCTTGCGGATTGCTTTGCGGTAAGCGTTAAGGTGCTCGAAAAATTCGACGGCGGCGCAAAACAGAAATAAAAACCGGAAAAACAACACCGGAAACGATGTAAAAACGGCTGTTGCGGACCGATGCGGGATTGCATATATTCCGCCGGTCTGCGGCAGTCTTTTCTTTGGTAAAAAAATATAATTTTTCGGTTGTGTTTATTGATTTCTTAGGGAAAAAGTGATAAAATAAAAAAGATATTTTTCGTTTTCGGAGGCGTCAGCATGGATGAAATACAGGCAAAAAAACGCATAGACGAGCTTACCGAACAATTAAATCATTTGAGCTACCGCTATTATGTCGAGAATGAAAATGATGTGTCCGATTACGAGTACGACATGATGTCGCGCGAACTTATCGGACTTGAAAACGAGTTCCCGTCGTTAAAGCGTCCCGATTCCCCGTCCTCACGTGTCGGCGGCAAAGCGGAAAACACTTTTGAGAGCGTCACACACGAGGTTCGCATGGAGAGTCTTCTTGATGCGTTTGATTTCGGCGAGATAGAGGATTTCGACAGGCGCGTTGCGGACGCCGTCGGAGAGACGGGATATGTTGTCGAGCCGAAGATAGACGGACTGTCGGTGTCACTCGAATACACCGACGGTGTGTTTACACGCGGTTCCACGCGCGGCGACGGAGATGTGGGGGAGGATATAACCGAAAACCTTAAAACCGTGAAATCAATTCCGCTTCGTCTTCGCGAAGCGCTTCCCTATATAGAGGTTCGCGGAGAGGTGTATATGCGTCGCGACGTGTTTTTTGAACTTGTTAAAAAGCAGGAGCTTGCGGGTGAAAAGCCGTTTAAGAATCCGAGAAACGCCGCGGCGGGAAGTCTGCGCCAGAAAAACCCGTCCGTAACCGCACAGCGCAAATTAAGCATTTTTGTTTTCAACGTTCAGCGTGCAGAGGGTGCGGAAATAACGGGACATAAACAGAGCCTTGACCTTTTGAGGCGTCTCGGCTTTGTTACCGTGCCGTTTTACACTCCGTGCAAAAACATCACGGAGGCGGAAAAGGAGCTTGAACGTATCGGTTCCGTCCGAGGGGAGCTTGAATACGACATCGACGGTGCGGTTATAAAGGTAGATGACCTTGAAAAGAGAAAGATTCTCGGTAGCACGGCAAAATTCCCGCGATGGGCGATAGCATACAAATATCCGCCCGAAGAAAAAGACACGGTGCTCACCGATATCGAGGTGTCGGTCGGACGTACGGGAGTGCTTACTCCCACTGCGTGTTTTGCTCCTGTTTTTCTTGCAGGCTCCACGGTTTCTCGCGCGACGCTGCATAATCAGGAACAGATAGACCGTCTCGGTTTGTCGATAGGCGATACGATAACCGTGCGCAAAGCGGGCGACGTTATCCCCGAAGTGGCTGCGGTGAAAAAACACAATGATTCGTCTCCCGTGTTTAAGATGCCCGACAGGTGCCCGTCGTGCGGCGCCGAGGTGTTCAGAGACGACGGCGTCAGCGCGCTTAAATGCCGCAATCCGGAATGTCCCGCGCAGCTTTTGCGAAATATTATCCATTTCTGCTCACGCGACGCGATGGATATAGAGGGAATGGGAGACGCGGTATGCGAAACGCTTATAACCAAAGGAATGATTCACGATGCCGCGGATATTTATCTGCTCACAGCCGATGCGGTCGCAGCTCTTGACAGACACGGCGAAAAGTCCGCCGCAAATCTTATAAACGCAATAGAAAAATCAAAAAGCAATGATCTTTCGAGACTTCTTTTTGCTCTCGGAATCGACAATATAGGCGCGAAAGCCGCAAAGCTGCTTGCCGTCTCTTTCGGCACGCTTGACGGCGTTATGAACGCGTCCGAGGAGGACATGCTGAAAATTGACGGCTTCGGCAGGGTTATGTCGCAGAGTGCGGTTGAGTTCTTTTCACTGCCGGGGACAAGGTCGCTTGTCGAACGGCTCAAGGACTGCGGCGTAAACATGACGAGTCTTGCCGACACGTCCGATTCCCGTTTCACCGGCATGACATTTGTCCTCACGGGTACACTCTCAATGTATACGCGTGATGAAGCGAGCGGAATCATCGAGCGGCTCGGCGGAAAAACCTCGTCCTCGGTTTCAAAAAAAACGAGCATTGTGCTTGCAGGCGAAAGTGCGGGCAGCAAGCTGCGAAAAGCAAACGAATTGGGCGTTCGCGTTATCGACGAAGCTCAATTCGCTGAAATGATAAAATAATATTTTATTTTTTTTCATGAGTTTTAAGTAAGGTTCCGTCATAAAATGCGTCGCGGAACCAGATGTTATCCGCTTCAAAGCTTTTTCCCTTAAGATAATTGAGTATCCCCGCGTCGGTTTCAAAATCAAACACGGTCTTATAGGAATAAAGGCACTGCTTTTTGTAGCCGCCGTATTTTTTGTTCTGCGCGTTTGTGCCGTATTTTCCGTCGCCGAGAAGCGGATACCCGATTGATGCCATATGTGCTCTTATCTGATGAGTACGTCCCGTTAAGAGGTCGATTTCGGCAAGAGAGATTCCGTCCTTTGACGCCAATACAGTGTACTTTGTTTTCATTTCACGCGCACCGGGGGCGGGAGAGGGAAGCACGGTTACCTTGTTCTTCTTCTCGTCCTTTATCATATACCCGCGGAGAGTGTCGCTTTTTTTCGGCGGACAGCCGATAATAATGCACAGGTAAAGTTTTTTTATC
>OMRJ01000124.1 GCA_900313475.1 uncultured Eubacteriales bacterium
GGCGCATCTGCCGCTCGGTCGCGCTCGGAAACGACTTCCACGACCTCGGTTATGTGCTGCTCAAAAACACACCGCCCGACACGGACGGCACGCTCGGAGAGTGCGTCCCTCAGGATAATTTCGAAGGCATCTGCGCCTTCAAAAAGAGCTTCGGAGCGGACTATATCGAATACATCGGCGAATACGTTCTTGTAGCCGATAAACTCAAATATTTTTCATACTCGCATCTTATCGACCCTGCCAGAGAGGTTCAGGCTGTGGTCAACAGAATAGTGAGAAAAGGAAGAAACAACGGCTGACGCAGCAGCGGCGCGGGCGCGTTTCTCCGCGCTCACCGCTTGTCCGCAGACCGCCGGCGGGAGGTATTATATGTCAATCAACGGTCATTTATTTTCGTCGCTTGCATCGACGCCCGAAAATCCGCTGTGGGAAAAACACACAGCGAGAACGCTGCCGCTCTACGAAAAACCGAACGACTGCCGGGATCCGTATGAGCGCGACTATACCCGCATTCTGCATTCGCTTGCCTACCGACGGTTAAAGCACAAAACGCAGGTCTTTTTCAATGTGGACAACGACCATATCTGCACGAGGATGGAGCATGTGGCTCATGTCGAGAGTGTGGCGACAACTATTGCGAAGGATCTCGGTCTGTCGGTGGAGCTGACGCGCGCGATAGCAATGGGACACGATCTCGGTCACGCGCCGTTCGGTCATCAGGGTGAAAGAGAGCTTGACCGACTGTCGCGCCGATATCTGCGCGAGAGCTTTTTCCATGAGAAAAACGGCTTGCGGTTTGTGGACAAAATAGAGCTTTTGGAGGACGACTACAGGGTTCAGCGTCCGCTCGACCTTACTTATGCCGTGCGCGACGGCATCATTTCGCACTGCGGAGAGGTGGACGAAAACGGTCTGCGTCCGCGCGAGGAATACATCGACCTGAACGAATTTACGACCTGCGGTCAATATCAGCCGTTTACATGGGAGGGATGCGTCGTCAAGCTCTCCGACAAGATAGCCTATGTCGGGCGCGACATAGAAGACGCCGTGCGTCTGCGTATTCTCTCTCCCGAAAGCCTTGATATTCTCACAGACATGGCGCGGGAATATGACAAAAAGGCAATCAACACGACCGTTATAATCCACAACATGATCTACGACGTCTGCCGCAACTCGTCACCCGAAAAGGGGATCTGCCTTTCGGACACGTTCTCGGAGCAGCTCAAAGCCATAAAAGATTTTAACTATAAATATATCTACCGCAGCAAACGCCTTGAAGCGTTCACGGCATATGCGAGGGTCGTGGTGGAGCAGCTTTTCTTTTCTCTGCTCGACGCGTATGCGGGCGAGGACACGGTGTCGGAATTACAGCGCCGCGCGGCAGTTTACCCGATGTTCATGGGTGAATTTGCAAAATGGATATCAAAATACTGCGTTCCGCAGATGAACATGTTCACAAACATAACCGAAGCGAACGCAAAATGCGTAAACGAGAAAATCTACGGCACTCTCGAAACGAAGGAAATATACATCCACGCTATAATCGACTACATTTCCGGCATGAGTGACAACTTTGCAATAAAAGCCTTCAACGAGCTTATAACATACTGAACATTTCAAAACAAAGAGAGGAAAAAACGAAATGAAAAAACTGAAAACTCCCATCTCACTGCTTCTCGCCGTAATCATGCTTGCGGCAGGCTTTGCCGTACCCGTGTCGGCCGCCGGCATGACGGCAGACGATTGGAACAGCTATTATTATGACGAAACGGGCGACGCATTAAAAGGACTTATTATGCAGCCGGGTTCCGATGAGTCTTCGCGCAGCTTTTCGTGGTACGCCGACAAAGATGCAGCCGCATGCGAAGTGAAACTTGCAGACAACGAAGATATGCGCGGAGCAAAGACCTTTACGGGTGCTCTTGACGGCACATATCAGGGTGACAAACGCGCCAGAGTAACCGTTACGGGTCTTGAAGCCGAAACGAAATACTTCTACACCTGCATTTCCGACGGCTATGAAAGCGACGTTTACTCATTCACGACCGAGGGCGACGGATTTTCGGCAATGTTTGTAACAGATATTCATATCTCGGGCGAAACGGACAGCCTTGAAGACGTAAAAAAGGACGCGCTCACCTTCGGCAACATCGTGTCGCAGGCAAAGGAAGTCTCGAAGGCAAACGGACGTGAAATAACAACGGTCCTCTCTGCAGGCGATCAGGCTTCGTCGGGCTTCAGAAGCGAAT
The DNA here is from genome assembly GCA_900313475.1 of uncultured Eubacteriales bacterium. Taxonomy (GTDB): domain Bacteria; phylum Bacillota; class Clostridia; order Oscillospirales; family Acutalibacteraceae; genus RUG806. The sequence goes on from OMRJ01000124.1 coordinate 2,250, forward strand.
ATATCGGACTTACCGCATCGGAAGCGATAAAATCGGTCGATTTCGCGACCTCCATCGGCAACCATGACCGCAAGGGTGTGGACTATAAGTTCTTCAAGAGCGTCCCGAACGAATACAACGGTTTGGTAAACTCATATCAGGGCGGCGACTACTGGTTCACAAAGGGAGACGTCCTTTTCATGGTAATGGACTCAAACAACGGCTCAGGCGTTGACCACCATTCATTTATGCAAAAGGCAATTGCGAAGAATCCCGATGCAAAATGGCGCGTCTGCATGATGCACCACGATCTGTGGGGACAGACCCTCCCGCACCGTGAGCAGGAAAACGAGTTTCTTCGCCTTCTGTGGACTCCCCTGTTTGACGAGTTTAACGTTGACCTTGTTCTGCTCGGTCACAGCCATTGCTACTCCGTATCCAATATAATGTATAACAAAGAGAGCGTCACCGATCTTCGCGACGGTTATGAGATAACGAATGCCAAGGGCACTGTCTATATGGTTTCGGGCTCGCTCACACGCCCGCGTTCGGGTGACTACACCTACGGCGGCAACATCGGTATCGGCATCGACGACTCCGAAAAAATCGTCTACAACATTATTGATTTTAACGGGAATGACATAACGGTCACTACTTACGACGCTGCCGACGCAAGCGTCTATGCTTCGTTCAGACTTGTCAAGAACGAAGAAAACAAGCCTGTAAAAATAGCATTTTGGCGTGTTCTTTTCAGCCGCTTTGCCGATCTGTGCGGCACGATATTTGCCGTGTTCAATAACATAAGCGTCACAAAAAAACTCAAAGACAAGGGCTATGACATTTCATACCTCAAGACACTGTTTAACACGCGCGACGGCGCTTCTTCGCCGATGTGCTGATAAAGAAATATGAAAAATTCAGTAAAAAAAGCTTTTTTCACCGCTGCTTCGCTGCTGCTTGCATTAACCTGCTGCTCGTGCGGAAAACACGAAGCCCCGACCGCACCCGCAGTGCCGGAGGAAACGGAGGCAACCGTGCCCGCACTCAGCGAAATGTGTCCGCCGACATATCAAAGGGAGATTCCCGTTAAAATCGAAACGGACTACGAAAAAACAGACAAATCGGGCTTCACGGAGATTAAAGCCGATGACGCGATGATCGACGGACTTGCTGCCGAAAAAATTTACAAAGACGAAAACGGCCGCGAGTATTATATCATCTCCGACGGAACCGTTGCGCTTACATTTTTGGAAAACGACGACGCATATTCGGCATTTTACCGCAAAAACGGCAGGCTGAAATATTTCGGCGACAGTAAAACGGGCTGGTATTTCAAAGAGGACGGCACGGTCGACATGGTGAGCTACACATATGTAAACCCCAAGGGCAGCGAAGTAATAAGCTACTATGAGCCGGACGGCACACGAATCGCAATATCCGCCGCAGGGACGTATTATGACGACAATTTCGATGAAATGTCAAACGAGCGGCAGCTTGAATTGACGAAACGCATCGGAGGAACGGAAACGGCGCAGGACGGCGAAGAAAACACGTCCGCGGCACAGTAACACTATTCCTCGGAAATACCCTGCACATATTTTTTCCGTCGGATCAATATGCTCCGTCGGATCGCCGCGGCGGCATTTGCCGACGGAAAATTTGAATCAAACAAAAAACTGCTTAACAAAAAGGTTTTTTATGGATATTAAAGCAAAGCTCTGCGCGGAATTCCCCGTGTCACCCGCGCACATGGAAAACATTATAAAGCTTATTGACGACGGTAACACGATACCGTTCATCGCGCGTTACAGAAAGGAACAGCACGGCGCATGCGACGATCAGGTTCTGCGCGACATTGCCGACAGACTTCAATATCTGCGGAATCTCGAAAAGAAAAAGGAAGACTACGCTTCGTCCATCGAGGAACAGGGCAAAATGACGCCCGATATAGCCGCTTCACTCGAAAAAGCCGAAACGCTTGCGGCGCTTGAGGACGTATACCGTCCGTTCAAGCAAAAGCGCCGCACCCGCGCCACTGTTGCGAAAGAAAAGGGACTTGAACCGCTTGCCGTTACGCTTTTGACGCAGCTTTTAACCGATTCTACGCCCGAAAAAGAAGCGGAGCCGTTTGTCGACGCCGAAAAAGGCGTTGAAACCGTTGAGGACGCGCTCAAGGGAGCCGCCGATATCATTGCCGAAACCATGAGCGATTCGCCCGATGTGCGAAAAGAACTCAAAGCGCTTATTTTCTCGAAAGGTATAATTCACTCCGAAGCAAAAACCGAGGAGGATTCGGTTTATTCGGGCTATTACGACTATTCTGAATCGGTCGGCAAAATTCCGCCGCACCGCATTCTCGCGATAAACCGCGGCGAAAAAGAGAATTTTCTCAAGGTTTCGATTCAAATCGAGGATTTTGCCGCAATGGGCATTTTCTACCGCACCTTCGTGGTCAAGGGCAGCTTCTCGGAGCAGTTTATAAAAGAAACGGCGCTCGACAGCTACACGCGCCTTGTCTTTCCGAGCGTAGAAAGAGAGATAAGAAACGACCTGACCGAAAAGGCAGCCGAGCAGGCAATAAAGATGTTCGGACAGAATCTCAAGCCGCTTCTGATGCAGCCGCCGATAAAAAACAAGACCGTGCTTGCGGTCGACCCCGCCTACAGAACCGGCTGCAAGCTCGCCGCCGTGGACGGCACCGGCAAGGTGCTGTATACCGGCGTTATTTACCCGACGCCGCCGCAGAGCAAAACGGCGGAATCGGCATCGAAGGTCAGGGCGCTTATTGCGAAATACGGCGTTGAGTGCATTTCAATAGGCAACGGCACCGCGTCCAAGGAGGCGGAAATTTTCGTTGCCGACACAATAAAGGACTACGGCGGCAAGGTCACATACGCAGTCGTAAACGAGGCAGGCGCATCGGTATATTCCGCGTCAAAGCTCGGAGCGAAGGAATTTCCCGATTTCGACGTTTCCGTCCGCTCTGCGGTATCAATAGCACGGCGGCTTCAGGATCCGCTCTCGGAGCTTGTCAAAATAGATCCCAAAAGCATAGGCGTAGGGCAGTATCAGCACGACGTGCCCGAAGCGCGTCTCAACGAATCTCTCCGCGGAGTGGTTGAGGACTGCGTCAATGCCGTGGGTGTAGACCTGAACACGGCTTCTCCGTCGCTGCTCGGCTATGTGGCGGGGATAACAAGCGCCGTCGCGTCGAACATCGTCGCATACCGTGACGAAAACGGCGCTTTCAAATCACGCGCGCAGCTTAAAAAAGTGAAGGGATTAGGGCCAAAGGCATTCGAGCAGTGCGCGGGCTTTTTGAGAATCCCCGGCGGAAAAGAACCGCTCGACAACACGGGAGTGCACCCCGAATCATACGCAGCCGCGAAAAAACTGCTTGACGAGGTCGGCGTTGATTCGGAAAAGGCGGGACGCGAAAACCTCTCGTCCCTCTCCGAAAAGGTCGTGACTTTCGGCAAAACAAAGCTTGCCGACGACTGCGAAATAGGCATACCCACGCTTGATGACATTGTGACGGAGCTTTCAAAGCCCGGCAGAGACATTCGCGACGCGCTCCCGAAACCTGTTTTGCGCAGCGATCTCTTGAGCCTTGATGATCTCAAAGAGGGTATGGAGCTTACAGGCACAGTGAGAAACGTTATTGATTTCGGCGTTTTCGTCGACATAGGCGTGCATCAGGACGGACTTGTGCACATTTCGCAGATAACGAACAGATATATAAAGCACCCGTCTGAGGTCTTAAAGGTCGGCGATACGGTCAAGGTAAGAGTGCTGTCGGTCGATACGAAGAAAAAACGCATCTCGCTCACAATGAAGGGATAAATTCAGTGAAAACCATATTACCGTATATAAAAAAATACCGCGCGCAGTCGCTTCTCGCACCGCTTTTTAAGATGCTTGAAGCGCTTTTGGAGCTTTTTGTGCCGCTTGTCGTAAAGGACATCATTGACATCGGCATCGGCAACTCCGACAAGGCGTACACGCTGAAGATGTGCGGACTGCTCGGGGCGCTCGCGCTCGTCGGACTCGTGTTTTCGATAACGGCACAGTATTTTGCCGCATACGCCGCTACGGGAATCACAAAGGGACTGAAAAGCGCTCTGTTTTCACATGTCATGTCGCTCGGATACACCGAAGCGGACACACTCGGCACTTCGGCGCTCATAACACGCATCACGGGCGACGCGGACAAGGTTCAAAACGGAATAAATCTTGCGCTGCGTCTGCTGCTGCGTTCGCCGTTCGTCGTGTTCGGCGCAGTCATAATGGCATTCACGGTTGACACGTCAAAAGGCACGTCCGCCCTGATATTCGCAGGCGCGGTACCGATTCTCGCGCTCGCCGTGTTCGGAATAATGCTCGGCAGCATGCCGCTCTACACAAGGGTGCAGAGATCTCTCGACAGAGTAACGGGCAATGTGCGTCAGCACCTCACGGGCGTGAGAGTTCTGCGAGCCTTCGGACGTGAGGAGAGTGAAAAAGCAAGCTTCGGCGATGCCTCCGACGAATTAAACAGACTGCAGCGCATTGCCGGACGCGTTTCTTCGCTTATGAACCCGATAACATATGTACTCATCAACGGCGCAACCGTCCTTCTCATTTACACGGGCGCGTTAAAGGTCGACGGCGGCTTGCTCACACAGGGCGCAGTAGTTGCGCTTTACAACTATATGGCGCAAATTCTTGTAGAGCTTATAAAGCTCGCCGACCTTATAATCAACATATCGAAGGCACTTGCCTCGGCAAAACGCATCGGGGACGTTTTTTCAGCCGAAAATTCGCAGCAATACCCCGCCGAAAGCGCCGTTCCCGACTTTTCCGCTCCCGCAATCGAAATGAAAAACGTCACGTTTTCATACAAAAATGCAGGTGCGCCCTCGCTCGCGGACATAAGCTTTTCTCTGCCTGCCGGCAAAAAACTCGGAATAACCGGCTCCACGGGTTCGGGCAAATCAACATTCGTAAATCTGATACCCCGCTTTTATGACTGCACGAACGGAGAAGTGCGCATTTTCGGTCACAATGCAAGGGAATATTCACGCGAAGCTCTTGATTCGCTTGTTGCGGTCGTTCCTCAAAAAGCGGTGCTGTTCAAAGGAACGATACGCGAAAATCTGCTGTGGGGAAACGAAAACGCATCGGAACGGGATATTGCCGACGCCGTGTCGGCGGCACAGTGCACCGATATCATAGCAGCAAAAAAGGGCGGTCTTGACGAACAAATCGAGCAAAACGGCGCAAACCTTTCGGGCGGTCAGCGTCAGCGTCTCACAATTGCGCGCGCGCTTGTTAAAAAATCGCCGATAATATTACTCGACGATTCCGCGTCCGCTCTCGACTTCGCGACGGATGCGCGTCTTAACGGAGCACTGTCCGAGCTGCCGTGGCACCCGACGGTAATAACAGTGTCGCTGCGAACGGGCAGCATCAAAAACGCCGATGAAATAATCGTGCTTGAAGACGGTGCTGCCGTTGAAAAGGGCACACACGACGGGCTTATCGCAAAAGGCGGAGTGTATGCCGAAATAAACGCCGCGTCGGGAGGTGAGAGCATTGGCTGACTCAAAGAAAAAGAAAAATGCACCTGCGGGAACGGTTAAAAAGGTCATGAACTTCATCTCCGGCTACAAGCTGCCGCTGCTGCTGTCGCTGCTTACGGCTGCCGTCGGCGTGGTGCTCAATATACTGATTCCCCTGTTTTTCGGAAACGCAATTGACCTGATAATAGGAAAAGGCAATGTCGATTTCGGCGGAATAAAGGCAATACTGATAAAAACCGCCGTCGCCGTGATAATATGCGCAGTATCGACATGGGTCATGAGTACCTTAAACAACCGAATAACCTACGGTGTGGTAAAAGACATCCGCACGCGCGCGTTTGACAGGATAACGGTACTGCCGCTGTCGTACCTCGATTCTCACCCGACAGGCGACACCGTGAACAGAGTGATAAACGATGTGGACACGTTTGCCGACGGACTTCTCATGGGCTTTACACAGTTTTTTACGGGCATTCTCACGATAATCGGCACGCTTATTATGCTTATACGTCTCAACCTTTTTGTCGCGCTTGCAGTCGTATGTCTCACACCGCTCTCGCTCTTTGTCGCACGCTTCATCGCAAAACACTCATATGACTATTTTAAGGCGCAAAGCGAGCAAAAAGCTGCCGCGGCAGCCACAGCCGATGAGTCGTTTTCAAACATAAAAACCGTTAAGGCGTTCGGCAGAGAGAAAATTCTCTCCGAAAAATACGACCGTGAGAGCGAGAAGGTGCGCAGAACTTCATTAAAAGCAATATTTTTCTCATCAATAACAAATCCGTCGACGCGTTTCGTAAACTCGATCGTGTACGCCGCAGTCGCGCTCACAGGCGCACTGAACATTCTGTCGGGCGGCACAATGACGGTGGGACTTCTTTCGTCCGCGCTCTCATACGCAAACCGATACACAAAGCCGTTTAACGAAATCTCGTCCGTTTTTGCGGAGCTGCAAAACGCACTCGCGTGTGCCGCAAGGGTTATTGATCTTATCGAAGAACCCGCCGAAGCACCCGACAAAAAAGATGCGCTCGCGGAATTTGAGCCGCTCGGAAATATGGATATTGACGGCGTTTATTTCTCCTATACTCCCGACACTCCGCTTATCGAGGATTTCAACCTGCATGTCAGGAAGGGCGAACGTGTTGCGATTGTAGGCCCCACAGGCTGCGGGAAGACGACATTCATAAATCTTTTAATGCGTTTTTACGATGTAAACAGCGGCACGATTTCAATCGACGGAATAAACGAACATGACCTCACACGGCACGCGCTCCGTTCCTCGTTCGGCATGGTGCTGCAGGAAACATGGCTGAAAACCGGCACCGTGCGGGAAAACATTGCGATGGGCAAACCCGACGCAACGGACGCTGAAATTGAGGATGCCGCCCGCCGCGCACATGCGCACTCTTTCATAAAGCGTCTGCCGAACGGCTATGACACGGTCATCGGCGAGGACGGCGGAAATCTGTCGCAGGGGCAAAAGCAGCTTATGTGTATAGCGCGTGTCATGCTCATGTCTCCGCCCATCCTCATTCTCGATGAAGCGACCTCGTCAATCGACACACGCACGGAGATTAAGGTTCAAAAGGCATTCGCCGAGCTGCTGCAGAACAGAACAAGCTTTGTGGTGGCGCACCGCCTTTCTACGATAGTAAATTCGGATGTTATTCTCGTGATGAACAAAGGTCGAATAATTGAACAGGGTACGCACCGCGAACTGCTCGAAAAAAACGGATTTTACGCGCGGCTTTGGAACGCGGCGAACACAACGGCGCAATAATAACGGGTAAAATCAATCCGTGAGGAGATTCCGGTGCTTTATTTTCGATACCGAAAAGCCTGAGGAGCCGCTTTTATCTTCACGGAGCTGCTTCGGAGTTGATTTCTTTCGCTTTGCGGTGTTTTGCAAAAAAACGACAGCTAACCCGAATTATTACCGTTTTCGGAGGTGTTTATGGAAATTTATCCGGTTGCCCGAATATTTACCGACTTCCCGTCAAAATTCGGCATACCGCGCCAAAGCGGCATTACGCAAAACAAGAGCATCGTAATTTTTGAAAAGCCGTTCCGCTCCGACGGAGCGCTCCGCGGAATCGACGGTTATTCCCACCTGTGGCTCATCTGGGAATTTACCGAGGCAAAACAGCAGTCGGTTCGGCTCACGGTTCGTCCGCCGCGGCTCGGCGGCAATACGCGCGTCGGTGTTTTTGCGACTCGTTCGCCGTTCCGACCGAATTCGCTGGGACTGTCGTGTGTAAAGCTCGTTGAGGTTCGGCGCGGCACACCCGACGGCACGGTGCTTATCGTGGAGGGCGCGGACATATTAAACGGAACGCCGATATACGACATAAAGCCGTATCTGCCGTTCACCGACTCCCGTCCCGACGCACTCGGCGGATTCGGCGAAAACATAAGGAGCGAAATATCGGATGTTATTTTCGACTGTTCCGTCCCCGGCGGTCTTGTCGGAGAAAAGCTTGAAACGCTGAAAAGTATTCTGCTCGAAGACCCGCGCCCGCATTACCAAAACGACAATGAACGCGTTTACGCCTTTGAATTTGCCGATTGGCGGATAAAATTCACGGTCAACGGCAGCACCGTAACCGTGGCCGAAATAACCGACATTTGAATGCTTTACGCACGCCGGTTTCTTTCGAGGCGTCTGCTCACACAAAATCAAAGAATATCGTGATGAAAATCACATTTTTATTGATAATTATGTGAGTGCTGTCACATTTTTATTTATTTTTATGTGATTGATGTTGTTTTTCCGTTCGGATAAAGGTATAATAATAAGGAAACGGAGGCATGCAGATGGAACGGTTTATAATCAACAGACTTCTTGAATGGAAAAATTCTCCCTACAGAAAACCGTTGATATTAAAAGGCGTCCGCCAAGTCGGTAAGACATGGATACTCAAAGAATTCGGCAGACGTTATTATGAAAACACAGCATATTTCAATTTTGACGAAAACGAAGAATATAAACAGTTTTTTGAGACAACAAAGGACGTTAACCGAATACTTCAAAATCTGATGCTTGCAAGCGGACAAAAAATTGTTCCCGAAAAAACGTTTATAATTTTCGATGAAATTCAGGATTGTCCGAATGTTATAAATTCAATGAAATATTTTTGCGAAAGCGCACCGCAGTATCACATAGCCTGTGCAGGCTCACTCCTCGGAATCGCCTTGGCAAAACCTTCGTCATTCCCGGTAGGAAAAGTCAATTTTATGCAGATCGACCCGATGACTTTTACTGAATTCCTGTTTGCAAACGGCGACAAAAATCTTGCGGAATATATGAATACGGTCAACACGCTTGAACCGATACCGGACGCATTTTTCAATCCGCTGTGCGAAAAGCTGAAAATGTATTACGTTACGGGAGGGATGCCCGAGCCTGTCCTGATGTGGACACAGGAAAGAGATGTCGAAGCGATGCAGACGGCTCTGTCGGACATAACAGAATCCTATGAACGCGATTTTGCAAAGCATCCGGACGTAAAAGAATTTCCGAAAATATCTATGATATGGAAATCCATTCCGTCACAGCTTGCAAAAGAAAACAAAAA
>OMRJ01000204.1 GCA_900313475.1 uncultured Eubacteriales bacterium
AAGTCAAGACGAAAAGGGCGAAAAGTGCCGAAAAGGGGCACTGACGGGCGACATGGGTTCGAATCCCGTCAGCCTAGCAGACCTTTTTGTTAATCACACAATAAACAGTGTATTGCACGAATCATAACTCCGGCTTTTGAATCCCGAAATCCGAATTGATCACGGGTTGTATCTGTTTTCCTTCGAGGGCGCATTCAAGCGCCGGCAGCGTCTTTGAAAAATCCGCAACGATTGAAGTCGGTTTGCCTACGGGATCATCCTGACGGTATGGCACAAAGTAAATGTTTTTGCAGTTTGCCAGTGCGCCGATGTTTTTCGCAGCACCGGCGAGTGCGTCGTTTGTCGAAACGGCTATAAGAAGCGGACGCGCGTTGCGCAAATGCGATTTTGCGGCAAGTGTTACGGGTGTGTCGGCTATTCCCGACGCAAGCTTTGCAAGTGTGTTTCCCGTGCACGGCTCGATAATAAGGGCGTCGAGCAGTTTTTTCGGTCCTATCGGTTCGGCATCCGTGAGAGTGGCTATTATTTTTCTTCCGCATATCACTTCTGCTTCCGCAGTAAAATCGCGCGCCTTGCCGAAACGCGTGTCGGTGGAAAACGCATTGTAGCTCATGATCGGGTGCACTTCGTAACCCGCGTCGACAAGCACTTTCATAACTGGTATAACCTTTTTGAATGTGCAGAACGATCCGCACATGGCAAAACCTATATGTTTTTCGTTCATACCGCACCTCCCGAAAGCTTTGTTACGATGGCTTCGGCAATTACTTCTCCCGCCGTTATCGGCGACGTTTTGCCGGGAAGCGAAAACGCTTTTATCACGGTGAAGCCCTTTTTTCTGGCTGCGTCAAAGTCAAGCCCGTAGGGTGCCGATGCCGTTTCGATTATCACCGTATCGGACGATAGAGCGTTCAGCTCGTCTTCTCCCAGAATGTGCGACGGCACGGTGTTTATCAAACAGTCGAAATTTCTTTTTTCACATCCGAAATATTGAAGCTCCTCTGTTTCAAGTCCTGCGCAGTCGGCTTTTGCGAGCTGTTCGGGCGAACGTGCAAACACGGTAACTTCCGCACCGAGTGCTTTCAGAAGCTTTGCCGTAAAATATCCGACTCTGCCGTAACCCGTTACAGCCGCTTTCATTCCGAATACGGTCTTAGGAATCTTATCCGTTATTATTCCCAACACTCCCTCTGCGGTAAGCAGGGCGTTTTTGATTATGAGCGATTGAAATTTATAGTAATCGTAATAAACACACCCGATATCGGCAAGCGCTCTTTCGAGCTGCTTTGTGCCCATTCCGTAAAACACCTTTTTTTCGGGTGTTAACAGCCGTGTTATATCACTTAACGGTATTTCTCTGCCGCAAAACGGAGTGTTGAGGAGCTTTCCGTTTTTGCTGACGGGCAGAGGCAAAATTATTATGTCTGCCGACATTGCCTTTTCAAGCTCGTCTGTTTTTCCGAGCGCGGCATTGTCGGGACTTAATTCAAAGCCGAACAGATATGTTTTATATCCGGCTGCCCGCAATTTTTCGGCGCAGTATATCTGTCGGGTGTCCCCGCCGATAACCGCAGCCGTGTCAAAATCGGTCAATATGATCTCCTCCTCACTTCATGATATGTAAAAGAGTAAAACCTGTCACCTGTTTTTTGCGCCGGAGTGCCGAAACGGACACTCTTTTTCCGTTTTCGCCGATGCAAAGTCACAAAAACCGAAAAAAGCTTGACAAAACCGCTTTATTATTCTACAATACAGGATATAAAACAAAGACCGTGAAAAAGAGAGTAACCGATTTTCCAAAGCTTCAGAGAGCGGGGCAGGCTGTGAACCCGCGCGAGTAGATTTCGGTGAAAATCACTTTGGAGTTGCCGTTCCGAAACAGTATCGGAAGTAGGGACGGACGGAAGCTCACCGTTATCGGAGACACATATGTCAGTATGTAATAGGTGGTTTATAAACGATGGCTTTCGTCCTATTGCGGGCGGAAGCCGTTTCTTTTTTTACAATAAACGGAGGTAGATCAAATGTACAAAAAGGTTTCAACCGATTTGAATTTTGTTCAGCGCGAAAAGCTTGTTGAAGACTTCTGGCGTCAGAATCACATTTTTGAAAAAAGTATGGATACGCGCAAAAAAGGCAAGTCATACGTTTTTTATGACGGTCCGCCTACGGCTAACGGAAAGCCGCACATCGGACATGTTCTTACGCGTGTCATAAAAGATATGATACCGCGCTACCGCACAATGAAGGGCTATATGGTCCCCAGAAAAGCGGGATGGGATACTCACGGTCTTCCCGTTGAGATAGAAGTAGAAAAGTTTTTGGGACTTGACGGCAAAGATCAGATCGAAGCGTACGGCATCGCACCGTTCATTGAGAAATGCAAGGAGAGCGTATGGAAATATAAGGGTATGTGGGAGGATTTTTCCGGTACGGTCGGCTTCTGGGCAGACATGGACAACCCCTATGTTACCTACGACAACAACTATATAGAGTCCGAATGGTGGGCACTCAAAACGATTTGGGACAAGGGTCTGCTTTATAAGGGCTTTAAAATAGTTCCTTATTGCCCGCGATGCGGCACTCCGCTGTCGTCTCACGAGGTCGCACAGGGTTATAAAACGGTCAGGGAGCGTTCCGCCGTTGCTCGCTTTAAGGTAAAAGGCGAAGACGCTTATTTTCTCGCTTGGACCACCACTCCGTGGACGCTGCCGTCAAACGTCGCACTCTGTGTGAATCCCGAAAGCGAATACTGTAAGGTTAAGGCTGCCGACGGCTATACCTATTATATGGCAACGGCGCTTCTTGATAAGGTTTTGGGACCTCTTGCGAAGGACGGAGAAAAGGCATATGAGGTTCTTGAAACCTTCAGGGGCAAGGATCTCGAATATAAAGAATATGAGCCGCTGTTCAAATGCACGGGCGATTATGTCGCAAAGCTCGGACAGAAGGGTCACTATGTCACCTGCGATAACTATGTAACGCTTACCGACGGTACCGGTATAGTCCATATTGCACCCGCTTTCGGTGAGGACGACGCAAATGTCGGCAGAAAATATAACCTGCCGTTTGTTCAGTTCGTTGATTCAAAGGGCGATATGACTGCCGAAACACCGTATGCGGGAATGTTCGTCAAAGATGCCGATAAGCCCATTCTTATCGACCTTGACAAGGACGGAAAGCTGTTTGACGCGCCTAAATTCGAGCACGATTATCCGCATTGCTGGCGCTGCGACACGCCTCTTATCTACTATGCGCGTGAGTCTTG
>OMRJ01000066.1 GCA_900313475.1 uncultured Eubacteriales bacterium
GCGGCTGCGGAATCTGTTGGCGCAGGCGTGAACAAGTCCCATATTTTCGGTCACGAGAGAGGAGTCGCAGGAGGCAGGGCTCATTTTTTCTCCTTTCCGGCAAGCCTTTTTGTCAGCGTGACAACAGTCCCTTTGTCCGGAAAAGAACGAACCGACACTTTGTCCGAAAAGCTCTCCATAACGCTGAAGCCCAAGCCCGAGCGGTCGTCACCCGCAGTCGTGAAAAGCGGCTCCATTGCCTGCCTTACGTCGGCTATGCCGACACCTCGGTCACGTATTTTGACCTTCAAAACATTTCCCTCATAAAGTGTTCCGTCTATGTAAACGGTGCCCTCGCCGTCGGGGTAGGCGTGCACAATGCAGTTGGTTACGGCTTCGCTGACAGCCGTTTTAATATCGCAAATCTCCTCAACGGTAGGGTCACACAGCGCCGCGAAAGCGGAGGTTACCGCGCGTGAAAAGCCCTCGTTGACTGATTTTGAGGGGATAATAAGTCTGAATCCGTTTATTTTTTTCATATTTTTTCACCTGATTTCAATAAGTTTTTTGAGTCCCGACATTTCGACAATTCGCTTGTCGCGTTTTTTGAGTCCCCGTACCTCAACAGTCCCGTTTTTGCCGCTTAAAAGCTTATAGCGCCCCATTATAAGACCGACTCCGGACGAGTCCATGAACGTTATATCGGAAAAATCAAGGATGAGTTTTTTCGGCGAGTGCATAAACACCGCCTCGTCAACCGTGTTCCTGACCGACGGTGCGCTGTGGTGGTCTATCTCGCCGTCAAGATGCGCAGTGAGAATGTCTCCGTTTACGTTAATTTTCACATCTTTGCCTCCGTTTTAAAAATGCGGTATAAAATTTAATATGCCGCATTGTGATTCGGCTGCCGATACGGCAATGAATATTCGTCTCATCGCGGTTCGGCAATAAAAAAAGCCTTCCGCTTATAATAATAGCGGAAAGCGCATAAATATTATGTCGCAATATGAGGGGAGCAAAAATTTTCTGCGCCCCTCACAGGCCGACGGGAGTTGAACCCATGCCGCCCGACACGGGTTCCGATCACGTCGGTTTTTTGTTTATTTGATGTCGGGATGCTTTAAGATACCTGTACGGCGGAGCAGATATTCGTCGCTCCAAGCCGCATTTTCGGAGCGCCATGCGCCGGGGCCGTGCCAGCTTTCATCTTCTTTTGCAAGGTGGAGCGGACCGAAGGTGTTGAAGCGGTGAATATACAGCTTCAAAGCGAGCGTATGCTTACCGGGGGCAAGTCCCGTTACCGTGAGCTTGTACGGCGGGTAGACGATGTCACCTTTTTCTTCTCCGTCAATATATACGCTTTGGAGTGCGCCGCGATAATATGACGAGCATATCTCGATATTGCCGTTTTCGGTTTCAAACGGCGCGAAATATGTGACGGCGCCGCCGTAGAACGGGAAACCGAAGCGTGTGAGATCGCCGAACGGGATTTTTTCGGGCAGAGCGGTTATCACACCCTCGCTTCCGACTGCGCGAACGCCGAACTCACCGAGAACGAACACGTTTTCGATGTTTTTGCGTGCACCGAACGGCATTGACAGAACAAGCTCGTTTCTTCCCTTTTTGATTACGGGCAGCTTTATTTTATAAATACGTATATCGACGTAGTTGCCGCAGATATCGCCCGGAACCTTTTCCCCGTTAAAAACGATTTCCGTTTCTGCTGCGTTTTCAAGCGCAAGATGTGCGCCTGTGTATTCAATTTCGCTCTCAAACACGAATTTTACCACAGCGGTTTCGGGTACGGAGCTCTCGCTGATGCAGTAGGGCTGAACAACGCTTCCGCTCCTGTGCGGGAGATTCAGCCTGTCGCGCAGAATATTGTCGAGACGCAAAATTTCGGTTCGCGGCGCAAAATCCGCATCGGAAGCAAATTTGTATTCGGCGGCATCGAGCACGAGAACGTTGTCCTCGCTCAATTTGTAATCGACGGTGTTTTCGAAAAGAGGTTTGCCCGATGTTTTTACAGACGCTTTACCCGACGTGTTTTCGCCGCCGCCGTTTTCGAGGAAAAACAGCGCGGAATCGTAGCCGTACATCTCCTCGTTTATCACAGTCTTTCCGTTCTCCGTTTTAAATTCGGCGGGGGCGATGCAGCCGTTGACCGTATCATACTTTATTACATTATATTCCCCTTTAACAGTTATGCGCAGTTTTTCGCTGCCGTCCGTGTCGGCATTGTGCGGCTCCTCGGCGTGAGCGACAAACATCCACTTTGCTCCGTTGTCCTCGCGCAGCTGATAAATGTAGGCGTTTGCAAGTCTGCCGTCTGCAAAACGTATTGTAACGTCGCGCTCTTTGTCGAGCGCGGAGAGAAGTGACGCACGCGAAAAATCGATATTTTCCGCAATTTCGGCAAGACGCGCACCGCGGTCGGAACGTACACAGTCGCACATTTCGGGAGCATTACCCATGATATACAGATGACCGCCCGCTTTTGCAAAAGCCTCGAGCCTGTCATAGGTGGAGGCTCGCAGTGTTTCGTTTCCCGGAAGAACGACCGCATCATATTCCATAGCTCCGACTTTAAGCGGCGCTCCGCCCTTTTCACACTGTGAGGGCAGAAGGCTTTCGCAGATGTAATCGAAATCAATGCTGCCGCGCAAAAGCCATTCCGTCACGTTTTTGAAGTTCGCTTCAAGCCCTTCACGATAGAGCGCGGAGGTGTCGTTCGGCCCCCAGTGCAGCCAGAAGCTTTCGACGGGATGAACCACGGCGACGCGGACCTTCGGTTTGCCGCGTGTCAGGGCGGTGTTCACACGCGCAAAATGATCTTCGATCAGACCGTATTTTTCATGCCACGGCGACTGATAAGATATCGATGCGGGGTAGTCGCGCTTTGCTTCGCCCTCCATGCCGTACCATGCAAGATGCGGCACTCGCACGGTGATTCCGAGTGCTGCCTGCCAGTCGCCCTGATGCTTGTAGATTCTGAAATCGCAGTCCCATCCCGTAACTCCGTAAAGCTCCGACAGTACGCCCTCTCTGCCGTATTGATGCGCGGCGCTCTGTGCCTGCTTTGCGGTGGTGAATTCGTGATGGTTACACAGCATGTCGATGCCGGGGATGTCAAACGAACGGTACGAGCGCATTGCCTCTCCGAGTGCCGCCGTCTGTGAGGTGAGCGTCGGCTCCTCCATCATATGCCCCGTGAGCGCAAGTCCGTTTTTGCGGCACCAGTTACCTATATTGTCGGCAAATGCGCTTGCGAACAGCTCCGCCGCAAAATCGTGATATCTGTACCGGGCGATACTTACGTTATGTGTGTCCCATATAAGCTCCGGCAGTGTGTCAAGGACATCCGCGCCGTATTGCTTCTTGTATTTTTCGGGAAGTGCGTCGGTCCATGGCAGAATCACGTCGCAGTTTGTGTCAAAAGAGTTTTTGAGGTTTTTTTTGCCAACCACCTGAGGCTCGTCGGTAAATATTGCGGGAACGGTTTTGTCAAATTCGTCTCCGACCGTTTCTTTGTAACGTTCGTGTGTAACTTCGATGAATTTTTTAATTGCGTCGGGGTTGAGAGTGTCGACATATGTTCCGTCATTATACCAGTGCGACGGCTTGCTTATCTCGACATAGGCGTACCATTTTCTGCCCTCGGCGTCGTCGTTTTCGCCGATTCGCTTATACGATGAGAGGTATCCGTCACCGTCAAGCACAATGTCATAGCACGCGAGAAGGTGTCCGTCGCCGTTTCTTAAGTTGCCGTTGTTTCTGCCCTCGTTCGCCTTGCTTTGCGTGCCGGGCATATCGGTAAAGAGCAGGTTGCGCGCACGAAATTCGCTGCTGTCACGCGTTACAAGTCCGCCTGCCGCGCCCGACGGCCACCGATCTTCATCATAGAGCCACGCGAGCATTTCGTTTGCCTCGGCTTTTTCGACGCAGTGACGGATAAGTTCCATATATTCGTCGCTCAAATACCTGTTTTTAAGTCCCGTGCGGACGTGCATGTGAAATCCGCCGTAACCCATTTTTTTGAAAATATCTATCTGCCGTGACAGCTCGTCCGCTTCAAGCATATCGTTCCATGCCCAGAACGGTGTGCCGCGGTATTCGCATGTCGGCGAACGGAAAAGCTCCGGGGAGAGCCGTTCGGAACCGTTTTTCTTATACAGCATATTTTTTTTCTCCGATCATTTTTTGTTTTGCCGTTATCGACAGAAATAATTTAACATATACTTTAAAAAAAGAAAACCCATTTTGTATACTTTTTTTTCGGAGGGTGTATTTGACCGTGAAAAACAGAAAAATCTCCAAAAATTCAGTAGTTATAATTATCATGTCCGCCGTATGGCTTATGATCGTTGCCGTGATTATATATATGACTCTTACGGTGCATGTGGCGGTGTCGGAACGCAAAATACCCGTCTACCGCGTCGTCACCGACGAAAAAAAGGTTGCCGTGACCTTTAACTGTGCATGGGATGATTCCACAACCGACAGCGTTCTGCACACGCTTAAGGAGCGCGGTGTTCGCTGCACATTCTTTTTTGTCGGCGACTATGCGCGAAAATATCCTGAGGATGTGCGCAAAATAATAAACGACGGACATGAACCCGCAAATCACTCCGACAGACATTTTTCTCCGTCAAAGCAGAGCTATGCCGAGCTGCTTAACGATATTTCAAACTGCAACGATACGGTAAAAAGTCTTACGGGCAAAGAGTGCAGGCTTTATCGCGCGCCGTCGGGCGAATATAACAACGACGCGATTTCGGCAGCGGAAAGTCTCGGCATGACGGCGGTGCAGTGGAATGTGGACAGCATTGACTGGAAGGGAAAAACGCCCGCCGAAATGCTCGATAAAATACGCACGAAGACCGTAAACGGATCGATAATTCTGTTTCATCTCGGCAAGAAGAACACCGCAGAAGCGCTTCCGGATATTATCGATTATCTGCAAGACGGCGGTTATTCGCTCGTTACGGTATCGGAGCTGCTGCCGGACGGAAAATATGAAATCCTTCCCGACGGAGCGGCAAAAGAAACGGCGGACGGATCGTCGGCGGAGTATGAAAAAAAATAAAAATAATGCTTGACAACGCACATAAGTTGTGGTAAACTACATTTCGCACGAGGGGAGTGCCTCTCGAAAATATCCGGTGTCTATAACATTGAGGTTCCACCCGTTCCCATCCCGAACACGGTAGTTAAGCTCAACTGTGCCGAAAATACTTGGCGGGCAGC
>OMRJ01000127.1 GCA_900313475.1 uncultured Eubacteriales bacterium
GACTTTTCGGATATTCTCCACTTTGCGCTCGGTCTTTTGTATGACCCGTCCGCCCGGGACGGCAAGACCGATGCGGCGAGGGCGCTTTCGGAGCAATTCCGCGAGATACTCATAGACGAATATCAGGACACCAACCGTGCGCAGGACATGCTCTTTTCATGCCTTTCAAAAAACGGAAGAAACATGTTCACCGTCGGCGACGTTAAGCAGAGCATTTACCGGTTCCGTTTGGCAAGTCCCGAAATCTTTATCGAAAAAAGCGAGAGCTTTCCGGCGTTTGACGGCAGAGCCGACCGCTCGAAAATAGTCCTTAAAAACAATTTCAGATCGCGCAGGGGCGTGCTGGACGCGGTCAATTACATGTTCAATGCCGTGATGTCAAAGGAGTGCGGCGAAATAGAATATAACGATGACGAGCGACTTTCTCCGCCGCCGGGAAAAGAAAACGACCCGCCGACAGCCGATTTTGAGATGCACACGGTCGGCGGCGACGGCGTTAAAGACGAGGCAGAGTACACAGCGCGTCTTATTGCCGAGGTTATTGCTTCGGGGGCTGTCGTAAACGCCGACACGAAACGCGCGAGAAAAGCCGATTACGGTGATTTCTGTATTCTTCTGCGTAGTGCGAAAAACACGTCTTCGCTGTTTTCCGCCGCGCTCCGCCGCCGCGGTATTCCCGTGAGTGTTGAGGCAAAGGACGGCTTTTTCGAGTCTTCCGAGGTTCGCCTTGCAATGAGTCTGATGCACGTCGCCGATAATCCGTCGAACGACACCGCGCTGCTCGCCGTCATGATGTCGCCGCTGTTCGGCTTTACTCCGGACGAAGCGGCAAGAGTGCGCATTGATACCGCCGACACCGTGCCGGAAAAAGCGGGACTGTGGGCACGTGTTTCGCTTCTTGCCGAAAACGGTTATGAACGCTGCAGGGAGCTGCGTGATGCCGTGCGCGGCTTTCGGCGTGACACCTCGCTTCAAAACGCCGGACAGGCGGTGCGTGCCGTATTTGATTCCTCAGGCATTATCTCCGTTATGGGCGCTCTTCCCGACGGCGAGCTTCGCCGCGGAAACCTGCGCCGGATAATATCGCTTGCCGAAAGCTATTCGGTCGACCCGTCGCGCACTCTCGGCGCTTTTGTCCGATATCTCGATGCGCTCTGCGCAAACGGCGCGTCGATAAAACGTGCGGGCGGTACGGGAGAGGGCAGCGTGCGTATAATGACCATGCACGGCTCCAAAGGACTTGAATTTCCGTTTGTTATTATTGCGGGTTTAACGAAAAACTTCAACGACGGCGACCTCAATGAAATTCTCGTGACGGAGCATACGCTCGGTGTGGGACTTAAGGTGCGCGAGCCGTCGGAGGTAAAAAGCTACGCAACTCTGTCGAGCACTGCGCTGCGCATCCTCAAAAAGCGTGCAAGCCGTTCGGAGGAGCTTCGCATCCTGTATGTTGCTATGACGCGGGCACGCGAAAAGCTGTATGTCGTTGCGGCGGACCGACTTAAAAATCTTGACAGAATAAACGCGCTTGCTTCGTGCGCATCGCCTGTGCCGCCGTATCTTGTTCGGAATGCTGGCAACCTCTTTGAATGGTTTCTGTATGCTTTTATGCACCATCCCGACGCGCACTGCCTTCGCCGCGGTGACGTCTCCGTTATTGCCGCCGATTTTCCAGCGGTGTTCCGGGCAGTGTCCCCCGATGACGAAGCCGGAGCAGACTGTGCCGCGGCGGAAAAAGCCGATTCCGACGCCTGTCTTACAGCAAAGCTTGCGGAGCGTATGACTCTTAAATACGAGTATCTGCCGGTTGCGTCGGCGCTTGCAAAGCATACCGCAAGCACACTTCATGCAGAAAAATTTACCCCCGAATTTTTCGGTGACAAGGTGCCGTCGTTCCTCGGCAGCCGAGGTCTGTCGCCGACCGAAACAGGCACTGCCACGCATCTGTTTTTGCAGTACTGCGATTTTGACGCGGCAAAAAACGATACTGAAAAAGAAAAACTGCGTCTTGTCGATTCCGGCAGAATTACTTCGGAACAGGCGGACTGTCTCGATGTCGGTGCCGTGAAAGCGTTTACCGAAAGCGCTCTGTTTGACGCGATTAAAGGAGCGGACGCGGTGTACCGCGAAAAACGCTTTACCGTCAGCGAAAGCGTTTGCACTCTCGACAGCAGCATTCCCGAGCGCTTCCGTGACGAGCAGACCGTGGTCATAGGCAAGATAGACCTTATTTATATCAAGAACGGCGAAGCGGTTATTGTTGATTATAAAACCGACACGGTGACCGATGAAAACGTTTTAGTGAATCGCTACCGCGAACAGCTTGCACTGTATGCCCGTGCCGCCGAGCGTACGCTCAAATGCCGCGTCACGCAGTGCGTGATTTATTCGCTGAAAGGCAGGAAAGCGATTTTTGTCGGAACCGATATTTTTTAAAAAGAGCGGTTTGACTATACGTTACGTTTTTTAACGCGATTGGAATTTGAAAAAAAATCGTCCTTTCTTACAATAGGGAATCAAAAATTAAAAAAAACATTGTAAAATTTACATGAGTATGTGTAACCTTTTTTAGGTTTCATTTTACGATTATTCCAAAATTAAAGGAGGCGTTTTTATGAACAGAAAACCAATCAGGAAAATTCTTTCCGGTCTGCTCTCC
>OMRJ01000275.1 GCA_900313475.1 uncultured Eubacteriales bacterium
AAGAAAAACATCATCCATTTTTCCTTTTATTATTTCAAAATCCGTAAATGTCTGCGGGTGCGCCGTAATAAGCTCACGCGCTGCAGCGGTATTCGGTACGGTAATACGAAACGCGCCGCCGGTGCGTTCATACGGCACTCCGAGAGCCTTTATTTCCGATTCACTGTCGGTATATACCGTGATAAAATCACCCGTGTATCTGTTTTTCAGTTCAAGCGGCGTCCCCTGCGCCGCAATCGAGCCGCTGTCGATAATAACTATTCTGTCCGCGTCGGCAGCCTCCTCCATGTAGTGGGTTGTGAGGAATACCGTGAGATTTTCGCTCTTTCTCAATCCGCCGATAACACGCCAAAGCGTTGTGCGGGTTTGCGGGTCAAGTCCCGTTGTAGGTTCATCGAGAATAAGAATTTCGGGACGATGGAAAAGTGCGCGTGCGATGTCTATCCTGCGGCGCTGCCCTCCCGAAAGCTTTCCTACGGGACGTCTTAAAATGTCTTTAAAATCGAGCAGCTCGGTAAGCTCGCCGAGTCGCAAAGCAAATTGCCCGCCCTTGATGCCGTAGAGAGCCGCGCGGCTTTTAAGATTATCGACAACCGACAGGTTTCCGTCAAGCACCGAATTCTGGAAAACAACTCCGAGTCTGCGTTTTACGCCGCTTGCATCTTCTTCAATTGAAGTGCCGCACAGCGTCACCCGTCCGCTGTCTTTCGGCGTTTGACCGCACATGATGTTGATTGTTGTGGATTTGCCTGCGCCGTTTACGCCCAAAAATGCAAACAACTCACCTTTTTTCACGTTAAAGCTTAAGTTTCGCACCGCGTGAACACTGCCGAAATGCTTGTCGAGATTTTCGATTTCGATAATATTGCTCATTTTCTTTCGCTGCCTCCGTTGACGGATTTTTTCGGCGGTGTGCCGTAAATATGTGTAAGTGCCGTAAATTCCATTCTGAATGCCTTTACCAGCTCTGCGTCTGTCATATTCAGTCTGTCGGTATTTGCGAGAAGTGCAAGCCCGTAGGAATAGAATATCATGTCGCGGTGCAGCTTTGACGCGGTTTCGGCATCGTAACCGTATTCTTCGCATATTGTGCGGATTATGTCGGGGAGAAGAATATCATCACGCCGTTTGCCTGTTTGACCGTCTTCAAGGTATATCCATCTGAAAAGCTGTTTTTCCTGTTCGGCAAACCTGACAAAGCCGACTCCGTAATCGGAATATCTGCTGTGTGTGCCGTCGTTGCGTGCCAAAAGCTCACGCACTCTTTCGGTGTGCTCGCAGATGGCACGGCGGCTCAGTTCCTCTTTCAACTCGTCCATATTTTTGAAAGAATTGTATATCGGCTGTGTCGAACAGCCTGTTTTCTCGGCTACGCTGCGCGCATTCAGGGCGGAATAGCCTTTTTCGCGCAACACGTCAAATGCGCCGTTTATAATGCTTTCGCGTGTGATTTTTTTTGCTGCGGGCATGACATCACCTCAGGGAAAAACTGTTTAAAATAAATAACACATGTTATCAATAACATGTGTTATTATATATCCGTTATTCGGTTTTGTCAAGAAAAAACGTACTGCGGAATAAACCGATCCCCCTCCGCCGGCGTAAGGGTCGGTTTTACGGCAAAATACAGTTATGAATTTAAACTAAAAGCGGAGAATGAATACATCAACGCTTAAATGAGGCATGATTATGCCGCAAAAAACACAATGTGATTTCCTACAAGTTTAATAAAAAGTTAAATCGACCGACCGTCCGAATTCTTATGCCCACGGATCGTCGGCCTTCGGAGTTTTCACTCCCGCAAGGAGATATTGCTCCCACAAAAACCATTTGCCGTCGCTGCCGCGCATGCGCAGCTTTATCGGACGGGGGTCGTCCGCGCCGCCGCACGGAATGAACAGCTTCATATAGCCTGCTTCGGCTGCCGAAACATGATTTGCGTTTACCGTAAGCGTAAAAGGCTCCGACGGGGTATAGCTGTTGTCGGGCGTTGCTCCGGCAAAGTATGTAAACGGAAGATATGTCTTGCCGTCCCTGAAGCGGTCGTTGAGGAATGATATATCCTGTCCGTTCATCGGGCGCGGTCCGCGAAGCCAATTGAGCATTTCGGCGCCTATCTGTCTGTCGGCGGCGTATGCGCAAAGTGCGCAAACCGTAAGCGCCGCCGTTTTGAACGGCGTGTCAAGCGATGCTTCGGGCAGCGACTGCATTTCGGCAAGGCTTTCGGGTAAACGCGCGAATACAAAGGTTTCGCTTTTAGCGCCTGCGGCGGGGTTGGAGGGTGCTCCCTGAGGAGCAGTATTTTTCAGTTTGTCAAAAAGTCCCATAGTTTTAACTTCCTTTCTTTCAGCCGTTACCGAGCGTATGCCAGCTGTCGTTTAGTACGTCATAAGTATAAATAAGGTTGTCGGATATCGCGTATAATTTTTCACGGACAAACTGATCGTCGGTGTTTGTTCCTACGGCGAAAATCATAAAGGGAACGCCATTTATCTCCTGTATCTCGTTTGTGTAAAGGAGCGACATGTTCTTTTCCTGTGTATAGTATTTGATTTCCTCCTCTTGAAGCAACAGATCATATGCCGTTGCAATCGAATAGCCGTCAAACGGACCCTCGCTGTATATCGAAAAGTCGTATATCCTGTCTGTTTGTGCGAGACGGCCGTCCATCATCGAAAGCATAGGACGGTATTTGAATTCGGCGCCGCCTTTTTCCGATACGGTAATCAGAACATCCGAATAGATTTCGCTTATGTTGCATCGCAGAATAAACGGCTCGCCGGTCGTTGTCGTAAAAAACGGCGCATCCGTTTTGTCGCTGTAAGTGCCGTCGTCGTTTATCAACGCGCGGCAAACCTTGACCGTGCAGTTTTTGTTTTTAGGAATTACAGCGTATATCTCCGCACCGTCCGTGTCAAGTATGAACTGTTTATCTGTCATTCGGTTCGTCACCGTGTATTCCGACTCAAAAAATGAATATCTTATCTTGTCCTGTACTATCGGCAGCTCGGCGTCACTGTCGACATAGCAAACAAAAGCCACGCCGAGTATGTCGCCGGTAACATCCATGCGTTGACGGATTTCCGCAACGTCGTCAGGGTATAAAAGATCCAGATCTGTGGGTGCCGGCTCCGTTGTTTCTGCGGCCGGCTGATTAGATATTATGTTTTTCTTTGCCGTGGTATCGACTGCGTCTGTCGGCTCCGTCGTGACTGACGTTGCGTTCGCTTCAACGGTCGTTGCCGTCGACGCCGTAACGTCGTTATGATTTTCGTCCCTGCATCCTCCGAAAATCACCGCAGACAGTGTCAGAACAGCCGCAAACGCGGCAAATTTTTTTCTTTTCTCTCCCGTAAGCATGTATAAACCTCACTTTCAATGAGAGTATCGTGTATCATTTTTCAGTCGACACAATCCCCTTTATATTTTATCATCTTCGGATGTTTGCTTTCAATACACCTTTTGGGCTATTTCCGCCTGTGTGCCGGCATGTTTCAAATTAAACGGTTAGGTTCGCATGATAAAACGGTCAGGTTGTAAAATTCAAAACAAAAAAACAAAAGTCTAATCTTGAAACCGTAAAAAAACGTTGACAAATCACATGAAAGGTGATAACATATATTAGCGTTTCAAAAAGCGTTTCTGTGCGGATGTGGCGGAATTGGCAGACGCGCTAGGTTCAGGTCCTAGTGAATGCAAGTTCATGTGGGTTCAAGTCCCGTCATCCGCACCATATCGAGTATTCATAAGGGATTTGACTTGTGAATACTCGATTTTTTTATCTTGATACGGTTTTATGTATGAGCAGGCGGAATGCCTGCTCTTTTGTTATGCCAGCAGCGGCTCGGTGAGATACTCCACGGCAACGCCTTTGCGGGTATCAGCTTTGATGCGCTTCTTTTGAAATACTTCGGGGATTTCCACATACCCGACAAAGCGGTAGTAGATAACGATTCTCTGCGTTCTGCTTTTGCCTGTACCCTCTGTTTCAAACACATCAATGCGGTCTATAAGTTCCCTGAGAAGCGGTGCGGTCAGGGAGTCCATTCTCATGAACCTGCGGATTGCCGAAGTGAAGTTTTCGCGTTCCAGTTCACGCTGTCCGCACTCGGATAGCTTTTGACGGAGTGTTTTTATCTTTGCTTTCAGTTCCAACCGTTCTACTTCGTATTTGTGAGACAACTGCATAAACCATTCGTCGCTTACCTTGCCGGTGGCGTTGTCTTCATAGAGTTTCTCGTATAGATTGGATACGGTATCGTTTCGCACGATTGCTTTTTGAAGCTCCTCTTCATCGTGCTTCTTTTCTCTTAGCAGTTCCTTGTCGGTCTTTTGGGCGAGAAGCTCGGCAAAGGCTTCTTCGTCCGATTCAAGAAACTCTGCCATTCTGTGTAGCTCAAGCATAACAACCTGTTCAATAGCATCTGCTCTGACATATCCATAAGCACACTCCTTATCTTGCATCGCGGTTATGCTGACGTTCGTAGTCCTGTTTTACGAGCTTGAGGAGATATGCCTGCATTTCAGCGGGTGTCATAGATTTCGGCACATACTTGCGTATATCGTCCATTGGGATTTTGAGTTTCTCTACCTGATTCGGTTTCAGCTCGTTCATGATTTCGGTCACAGTATCATAGTCAAGTGTACCTCCTTCAAATACTTTTCGCATACGGCGAGCTTGTGCGTGGGACGGAAAAGTTTCGGTTTCATCAATATTGTCAACAATATCTCTCTGTGCTTCTTCACCAAGGAATGAGAGCTCATAAGCCGGAAGCATTTTCATCTTGCCGCCGTCCACATACTCTTGAAGTTCGGGAACAAGATAGGTTAGACGAATAAGGCGTTGGACAGTTCTTCCGCTATCAGTATCAGAAATCAACTCTGCACTCACTTCTGACTTCTCGACACTCTGTCGAGAAGCTCCTTGATGTCTGATTGCATCCAGCTTCATACGGTAAGAACGAGCCTTTTCCATAAGCGTCAGATTCTCACGCTGACAGTTGGAATCTACCATCATAACCGTAGCCTCGTCACGGTCGATAAAATGAACAACCGCTGGTACCTCTTTGATTTCAAGAAGCTCGGCGGCGTGTACTCGGCGGTGCCCGGAAATGATTTCGTATTCTTCGGGCTTGTCCTCCAACGGACGAACGATGATTCTGTTCAAGAGTCCGTATTCTTTGATACTCCCGACAAGTTCTTTCATAGACTCATCGTCCAGCACCTTATACGGGTGATTCTCAAACGGGTGAAGCTTCTCAATTTTAATGTTCATTAGCTTCGGTTTGGGTTGCTTTAAGGTTTCTTTTACTACCTTTTCGGCAGACATTTTAGTTTCGTTTTTCATTCAACATATTCCTTTCATATTTCATTTTTTTGTCTGCCGTCTCCTGTAGAAAATTGTGTATAGAAAAATATGATTGAAACGGCAGTTTGGTTTGTGTGTTTCATAATTACTGCCTTTCAATGTTGTTATTTACGGTCTTCACTGTAGTGTGCTTCTGCAAATAATCCTTTGTAAAGAATTTCGCAATCGTACTCATTCAACTTTTTTGAAAAGTCATGGTATTTGAATTGTGTTGCTTCGGACAAATTATTATGGCTGAGCCAAATATGATCCACATTAATTTGCAGTCTCAGCATTAACCTTGTAATTTTGAAAAAGGTCTCCGGCGGCTTTTCGTAGACAATCATGTCATTTACAAGCCAATGCAGAACTGTTTTCTCAGGGGCGTTGCATAGTTTGCTGAGCTTTAAGAAATACTCCTTTTCGGCTTTTGTCATCCGAACAGGGACATAGTGCTTTCCGTTTCTCAAGCCTTCACCTCCTTTGATTTTTCGATTTCAATATCCAGCTTTTCGGTAAGCTCATCAGATAGTTGTTTTGCTGTTTCTACCGCCTCCTCGCAGAGAATATGGAATTGTGGCTCGTCCAGTGTGCCGGTTTGGTTCAGGAATATCAGGTGGGTGTTTATCTCATCGCTGATAAATTTAAGTCTGTTGTAATAGTCCTCATAATCAATGCCCGGCGTGTGAACAAGCTTGCAGTTGGCGATGAGATAGCGAATATACTCGGAGCGATTCATACCGAGTTTTCTTGCTTTGCGGTCAATTTGTTTCAGCTCCTTATCTGTCAGCCAAAACTTGATTCTTTCTGTTTTCTTTTCCATGAATTAACATCATCCTTCCTTGATTTATTTTTCCTTTGGGGGGGTTTTAGGGGGCGCGGGTGTCCGGTGGACACCTCTGCCGCAGGCAGAAGCGCTGACCGAGCCGACAGGCGAGACGCCCCTAACA
>OMRJ01000153.1 GCA_900313475.1 uncultured Eubacteriales bacterium
GTTACCGACGAGCTTATTGACCGTTACGGCGATGCGCCCGCGAGCGTTGAAGGACTTATACGCGTTGCCCACATGAAAAACTCCGCCGCCGATAACGGCATTTATGAGATAACGCAGCGCGGAAACTGTCTCATTCTGTTTGTTAAATTCATAGACCGCGAAACCCTTTCGCGTCTTGCCGCAATGCGCGGACGCGTGTCGGCGAACGCATCGGCGAAGCCGTATTACAGCGTGCGCCTTCTTCCGAAGCAATCGCCTGTTTCGTGCCTTTCGGAAATAATTTCGCTTCTTACAAAAAATGATAAAGACGGCAATTCGGCACCTATAACCGAATAACATCGGGGAGAGAAATCAATGAAACGTCCTGCGGCAGTGTTCGGGTTCACCGCCCTGATTACGGTAACAGCCGTTATTCTCTTTTCGGAGGCGGCGGCATATGTCATATTTGCGGCGGCAGGCATTTTATGCGCCGTCTTCGGCTTTTTGCGCCGCAGCAGACTGTTCAAAACCTTTTTAACGATTTGCATTGCCGTATGCGTTTCATTTCTTTCATACAAAGCATCATACTGCCTTAAATATAAGCCCGATACAAAATTTGACGGGCTGACCTGTACGCTCACGGGCACCGCTGCGGATTTTCCTCATACAAGCGGCGACTATACCGTACTGAAGCTGGAAAACTGCTCGACAAACGGAACAGAACTGAACGGAGGCGTAATGTTTTACGGCAAAGAACTGCCCGACATACGCCCCGGCGACACAGTAACCGTAAAAAAAGCAACACTGTCGTGTGCAGACGAAGCCGACACGTTTTTCATGCACGCCCTGTCAAAAAACGAATATTTTTCCGTTTTCGGCGGCAGCGTCTCGTCGGAAAACGGCAAACGCAGCGGACCGGTCTATGATATTTTGTCATTACGTCATATTGTTTCAAACAGGCTCCGGCTGTCGCTTTCGTCGGACGCGTATCCCGTTGCGGACGCACTGATCACAGGCAACCAAACATCTTTTACGTCCGGTTTTTCACGGCAGCTTCGTGTCGCGGGAGCGTCCCACATTTTCGCGGTGTCGGGAATGCACCTCTCCGTGTGGACTCTTGTGCTGTTCTCATTATTCGGCGCAATCTTCGGTTCACGGCGCATAACGGGGATTTTCGGCATTGTTTTTGTGCTGTTTTTTATTGTTTTCACCGGAAAAAGTCCGTCGGTCATTCGAGCGGGAATAATGCTCGTGACGGTATTCGCAGGCAGCCTGCTCCGCAAGCCTCCCGACGCGTTAAACTCGCTCGGTCTGGCATCGGCGATTTGCATTATCGCAAACCCGTTTCTTGCAGGAAATGTTTCTTTTCTGCTGTCGACCTCGGCAACGGCGGCTGTTATCGTCTCGGTAAATCTTTCCGTGTCGGACAAGCTCCGCATAAACGTTCTTATTTTCAAAAATATTGTTACGGCAATTGCGGACACGCTTATTGCGTCTGCCGTTGTTACCGTGTTTACAATACCCGTATCGGCATTCTTTTTCGGGAGCACCTCGCTTTTAAGCGGCATTTCGTCTCTGCTCTGCACGCTTCCCGCGGAGGGTATAATGATATCCGGCGCTCTCGGCACAGCTCTTTTCGGCGCCAATTCGCTTTGCGGTCTTTCGTTCTATATCTGCGAAAAACTGTGCGGACTGATTTCGGCGCTGATACAAAAGCTGTCGGATCTTGATTTCTTTCTTCTCCCGCTCAACGCCGAAGCGACAGCCGTTTTGTGTACGGTCATGTGCGCCGCCGCATGTGCAGCCGCCTTTTTCGCGTCGAAAAAGAAAACAGCCGTCGTATCGGCGGTTTCGCTCTGTCTGTCTGCCGCGCTGACCGTAACTCTTATTTCGCACGCCTTTTTGACACCGCAAACCTCCGTTTTCATTGCGGGCGGCAAAAACGGCGACATTTTAATCTCCGAGAATCACGGGAAAAGCACGGTCGTGCTCGGCATGAGCGGCGGCTATTCCGCATCAACGGCGATAAAAAGCGAAATGATGACCGACGGAAGAATAAATGCCGACCTGCTGATTTTGCCGAAAGGAATAAGGAACAGACAAAAGCTTGTGTCGGCATACGCGCCGCGTGAGATTCTGTATGCGGACGGGTCTTCGACGCTCTGCTCGACGGACAACGCGGTCAGAAACGCCGAGTTTGCACTCTCCGCTTCAACAACGCTTAAATATACAAACACCGACGGTTTTCTCGGATGCCTCCTGAAAACCGCCGACAAATCCGTAGCGTTTATTTTTTCGGGTAAGAAGCATGCGCTTCCCGATGAGTATCTGAATGCGGACATCGCGGTGTTCAGGTACGGCATACCCGAAAATGCGGAAAACATGCAGACAAAAAAGATTTTGCTCTCAACATATACGGACGGCAACGGAATAATCATGTCCGCAGACACAAACGGAATAAAAATAACGGCATGGGGAGGTAACTGAATGGCGCCGATAAACGAAGAAAAGCTCGCAAAGCTTATTAAAGACGGGGTTAAACAAAACATATGGCTTCTTTTCGGCAACGACATTTTTTTGAAGGATCTGTATTGCGATAAACTTGTAAAAGCCACGGTAAATGAGTCGCTCAAGGCATTTAACCTTCGCGTTTTCAACGATGAAGAAGCCGACATCGGCGAAATTCTGGCTGCAACCGACATTTTGCCCGTTATGAGTGAACGCACATGCGTTCTCGTTCGCAATTTCCCGCTTGCCTCTCTGCGCAAGGATGAAATAGCCGAGCTTGAAAATGGACTTCGCGACATGTCGGAAACAACCGTGCTTATCTTCTTTTTCGGGACGATAAACTTTGAATACGGCAAAAAAGATTTTCAAAAGTGGACCGATATAGTTAATCTTGTTTCAAAATACGGAATATGCGCTCAACTCGACAAGCGCACTCCCGAACGAACGGCAAAAATGCTGGTCACACGAGCCAAAGACAGAAACACCCGTATATCGGCAGAGGATGCGCGTTATCTCGTCGATACCGTTGGCGGAGATATGCAGACCGTGCAGAACGAATTTAACAAAGTATGTTCGTTTGCAGACGGTAAGCCGGTCACGCGTGAAATGATTGACGAGGTTTGCACAAAAAGCATAGAGGCATCGGTGTTTGATATAAGCAAGTGCATTTTCGGCGGCGATATCGACCGCGCCTACAAGCTGATGAATGAGCTTTTGCGCCAAAAAACTCCCCTGCCCGCAATAATCGGCGCAATGGCAAGCGCTTTTGTAAACGCCTACCGTTTTAAGCTTGCGCTGAACGCAGACCGCTCCCCCGCCGAGTTTAAGGAAGCGTTCAAATACTACGGCAATCTCTCCGAGATTTCATCGTTTGTAAGGGCGACAAAGCTTTCGTCTCTGAAAGAGTGCATTACCGTTCTGCTTGATGCCGACGCAAAAAGCAAATCGACATCGACGGATGCGGCTATCCTTCTCACGGAGCTTACGGCAAGACTTGCCGCCGCCGTTAAATAACAGGCAAAGGAGACACAATGCTTCACACGGAAAAAGTAATCGTAACGGAAGGACGTTACGATAAAATCCGACTGTCCTCTGTCGTCGACGCTCTTATCATAACGACGGACGGCTTCCGTATTTTCAACGACCGCGAAAAACAGCGCTTTCTGAAAAAGCTTGCGCGCGAGCGCGGACTTATAATTATCACCGACTCCGACGCCGCGGGGTTCAAGATCCGAACGCTGATAAAAAATATAGTCCCCGACAAC
>OMRJ01000299.1 GCA_900313475.1 uncultured Eubacteriales bacterium
CAATATAATACCGGTATTATATAATATTCGACAGAAAGAGGTGACTACACTATGGCACAAGCGCAAATTGAAGCGAACAAACGCTTCCGAAAGAAATCCTATGACCGAATCGAAATAACAGTTCCAAAAGGCGACAGAGAAAAGATCGTTCAAGCCGCCAGCGCGGCCGGTATGAGTGTAAACGCTTTTATCAAAGAAGCACTGGTCGAATATATCGCCCGCACAACCAAACAATAAAACGAAAGCCCTGTCCATGAACGGACGGGGCTTTTTTGCATATCAGGAGGAATCAAAATGAAAAAGCGCAGATTCAAACACCTGTCCTGGACTGACAGGCTGAAAATAGAAACAATGTTAAAGGACAAGCGCCACAAACAGGAAATCGCTGACGAAATCGGCGTTCACCTGAAAACGATCTACAACGAAATCAAGCGTGGCCGTTATATTCATACGAATTCCGACCTGACCGAAGAAGAAAGATACAGTCCGGAAATGGCCGAAGCGGCTTACCGTGAACACCTGGCCGCAAAAGGTCCGGACTTGAAAATCGGGAACGACCACGAACTGGCCCAGCATATCGAAAAGAAAATCGCCGAAGACGGTTATTCGCCGGCCGCCGTCTTGGGTGAAATTAAGGAACAGGGCCTTGAATTCAAAACGTCGATCTGTGAATCGACCTTGTATTCTTATATCGACAAGGGCGTCTTTTTGACTGTCACGAACAAGAACCTTCCTGTCAAAGGCCAAAAGAAACGCCCGTATAACAAAGTCAAGAGGGCGAAGCGGCCGCCGGCTGGAACCAGTATCGAAAACCGCCCGAAAGAAATCGACGATCGCGCGGTCGTTGGTGACTGGGAAATGGACTGTGTCGAAGGCAAGAAGAAAACAAAGAAAACCCTTCTGGTTCTGACCGAAAGAAAGTCCAGACGGGAAATCATTCGTCCTATGCGCGACCAGACCGCCCGAAGCGTGGTCCGCGTCCTGGATAGCCTTGAACGTGAATACGGCGCAAATTTCAGCAAAATCTTTCGAACGATCACTGTCGATAACGGTTCCGAATTCGCTGACTGTGCCGGAATGGAAAAGTCCTGTCGCCGCAAAGGCAACAGGACAAAGATATACTATTGTCACCCCTATTCGTCATACGAAAGAGGATCAAACGAAAATGTGAATAAAATGATCCGCCGTTGGTTCCCGAAAGGAACAGACTTCCGGAAAGTCACAGCGAAAGCGATCCAAAAGGTCGAAGACTGGATCAATAACTATCCCCGTGAAATACTGGGCTTCCGGACCGCAGAAGCCGTTTTCCAGGAAGGCGTCGCGTGTCTTACTTGAATTTTTTTATGAATTTTTGCAATTTAGTCTTGACTTTTTCACAAAATTTTTTAAATAATAAATATCACGGCGCAACCGATTTTGGGCAAAATGCGAGAAAATCCGACGAAACAAGCGAGAATCGGACTCCGTCGACCGTGAAATCGGCAAAGCGTCCCGTTCTGTCTCCGTGAATGTGTCCGAAGTAGCAGCGTCTTATGCCGTATTTTTTCAGGACTGTCATTATAGGCTCACATACGCAGCCGTCGCACGCGACGGGATAGTGCATAAATGCCACGGGTTCACCGCCCGTTTGAATGCCTGCCTCTATTGAGCGCGCAAGGCGCCCCGCTTCACGGTCGATTACCCTGCGGTTTTCTTCGGAATCGGCTCCCGCCGCGTCAAAAAACCATCCGCGCGCACCGCACACGGCAATGTCACCGACACGGTAGGCGTTGTTGAACAAAAATTTTATTGTGGAAAAACCGTTTTCGCGAAGAAAAATATTGAGCTTGCTCATCGTCTGCCACCAGTAGTCGTGGTTGCCTTTGCCTATTATCTTTGTGCCGGGCAGCGCGTCGAGAAAACGGAAA
Organism: uncultured Eubacteriales bacterium; assembly: GCA_900313475.1. GTDB lineage: Bacteria > Bacillota > Clostridia > Oscillospirales > Acutalibacteraceae > RUG806. The sequence goes on from OMRJ01000299.1 coordinate 1,908, forward strand.
TCCGCCGCAGCTTCTCCGAGCGTCATTGCCCATGAGATATCGCCGGGAATTACCACGGTATCGCTTGGTTCCACGAGCGCATTCCACTTGGCGGAGAGTCGTTGTGTGTAATCCGTCCAGCCTTTGAATATGTCCATCGGCTTGTCGCAGCCGAATGACAGGTGCGTGTCGGCAATGGTATAAAGAGCCATGTTTTTCAGTGTACCTCTATTGTATATTTTTTCAGCATTGCCGTCGGGTGATAGGCAAGCTTCGCGCGTCGCAATCCCGCGTCGCCCATGTCTTCCTCACGGTTAATGTATTTTACGTCGGCGCCGTATCGCGACGAAAACTCATTCACAAGCGTCTGATATGCACCGTTTACGCTTCTGTCGGCTTTTTCAATGTGCGTGTAGAGCGTGTCGCCGCGCTTTTCGCCGAGCGAAAAGCCGAGCATCCGTCCGTCGGAGAAAAGAGCGCAGCCTATCATGCCGTAGAGGGCGCGGTTTTGAATAACCTCAAGCACCTCGCGGTTTTCGTTCTTTTCCTCGCTGTTCGCATTTTTGTCCTCACGGTAAACGTTTTGCAAAAAATCGGCAAATTCGTCGGGCGATACATCATCGGCGTCTATGACCGTGTAGTTCGGCGCGCTTCGTCTGAATTGATTTATAAGATTGCGCTGCCCCGAATATTTTCTTCCCTCAAGTGTTATCAGGTCGCCGGCGTTATACAGATAGTCCGCAAAATCCGTTTGCTCCTTTACATTTGCATCCGGGCATATTTTCAGCAGCATCGGAACGTATTCCTCCGGGATAACGGCAAAATTCACATGTCCGTTTTCGTTCTCGATAAGCCGTTTTACACTCCGTTCCGTATCCGGCGACAGCGGGAGCAGGAAAAACTCTCCGCCGTCGGGAAAGGTCATTTTTGAAAAAAAAGTGCTGTCTTCAACGGCGAATTTCATCTTGTAGAAATCACGCCACATGAACATTCCGCCGACCGTAAAATCACAGATTCGCGATGAGACAAAACCGAAAAACGGACGCACCGACGGAATGTCCGAAAGAGTGAGAGCTTTATAAATAATAAAAATTTCCCCTTGGTTTTTGTACAGAATTTTCCTCGTTTAGAGTCAGCCCTTTGGGCACATACTCAAAGCGAGGTGAAAAAAATGAGTAATTCTTCAAAAAAGAAAGATGAAAAGAGAATAGAGTGCGACGTAAAGAACTGCATACACAATTCTGCGGACTGCCGCTGCACTGCCGAGTCCATTAAGGTCGGCTGCTCCGATGCGTGCACATGCGATGAAACCGCATGCCGTACCTTTGAGTCGGGCGCGGACAGATAATTCGTAATTCAAAATTACCGTCGGCAGGTGCAGACGTCACATGCCGGCGAAACATAAAAACCGCTTTGCAGGAATTTAGGTGTTCTGCGAACGGGATTCGGAATTTATCGCGGCGTTTATCCGTTTATTCCGAGCAGCGCATACACGGCGCCTTCCATTTCGTCCTTCTTTACCGTTTTTTCGAAACGGACCGGAGCGCCTTTGAGTGCCTTTAGCTGTGACGGAGCGGGGGTGCCTGTCAGTTTTTCGAGAGCGTCAACCATTTCAAATTCGTCGGACGGCATGGCTTTTCCGTCGCCGACCGCTTCAAGCACCGCCTTGGAGAATTTGAACGGCGAAGCTGTGGAGGCGATGACGTTCGGCGTTGTGTCGCCCGTTGCGGCGGTGTATTTTTTGTAGACGCTGACGGCAACCGCGGTGTGTGTGTCGCAGAGATAGCGCCCGTTTTTGAACACGTTCGCTATTGTCGCTTTCGTTTCGGTGTCGTCGCAGAAGCCGGCGGCGAAAATTTCCTTTATTTTATCGAGAATCGCGCCGTCAACGGTAAATTCGCCCGTTGCGGAGAGCGACGAGTAGAGTTTTTTTACAGTCTCGCTGTCGTTGCCCGAAAGGTGATAGAGAAGGCGTTCGAGATTGCTCGAAATCAGGATGTCCATCGAGGGCGAAACCGTTGTGAAGAACGGACGGTTGCGGTTGTAGCGTCCCGTCGTCAAAAACTCGGTGAGCACGTTGTTTGCGTTCGATGCGCAGATGAGCCTGTTTACGGGAAGTCCCATTTCACGCGCATAGTATGCGGCGAGAATATTTCCGAAGTTGCCCGTAGGAACGGTGAAATTGACTTTTTCGCCGTTTCTTGTTTTTTTCAGCTTTATCATATCGGCATAGGCGGAGAAGTAGTAAACAATCTGCGGAACGAGACGACCCCAGTTGATGGAGTTTGCGGACGAGAACGCCATATTGTGCGCGGCAAGCTTCGCTTTTACTTTTTCATCGGTGAAAATGCGCTTTACACCCGTCTGAGCGTCGTCGAAATTGCCGTAAATGGCGCTTACCCCGACGTTATTACCCGTCTGTGCGGTCATCTGAAGCTTCTGCATCGGACTTACGCCGTTTTCCGGGTAGAAGACGAGGATGCGCGTGCCGGGCACGTCCTTAAAGCCTTCAAGCGCCGCCTTGCCGGTGTCGCCCGATGTCGCAACGAGAATTACGGTTTCTTTTCCGTCGGACACTCTTTTTGCCGCGCCCGTGAGAAGATACGGAAGAAGCTGAAGCGCCATATCCTTGAAAGCGCATGTCGGACCGTGCCACAGCTCCAGAATGTTAAGTTCGCCGCCGAGCGGTACCGTGGGCGCAACCTCCGCGGACGAAAAACCGGTGCCGTATGCTCCGAGCGTGTATTTTTCAATCTCCTCTGCGGTGTAGTCCGTCAGAAAGAGTGACAGCACCGCGCGCGCCCGCTCGATATATGTCATCGGAACGAGCGATTCAATGAAATCATCCGTTATGCGCGGTATCTCCGTAGGGACGAAAAGCCCGCCCTCGGAGGAAATTCCGGACGCTATCGCAAACGATGACGAAGCATTGATCGAGTTGTTTCTTGTTGACGTGTATTGCATAAAAGCACCTCCGGTAAAAAATCATTCAAATTTTATTCTATCAAAATCCTGTGAAAATGTAAATACTTAACTTGTCTTTTTCTTATATATATGTTACAATACAAAAATACGGAGGCGAAGAAAAAATGTCAATTGACTTCAGTCGGCTCACCCGCAGTGAAAAAGAACACGCGGAGTTGAGAATACAGTC
>OMRJ01000129.1 GCA_900313475.1 uncultured Eubacteriales bacterium
CCTCGTCACACACACGCTTGAGCGCAAAGACTGCGGGACTCGGCAGTCTGTTCAGACTTTCTTACCGTCTGACTCTCAAAAGCGCCGACTGTGAAAAGGCGTTTATCGACGAGCTTCGCTGCCTTAACGGCAATCTCGAAATAATAATGCACGGCACGGAAAAGGAGAGTGACAGAGATGAGCTTTAAGAAAATTATTTGCGTCCTCACGGCTGCGGCGGCGGTGCTTTCTTTTGCAGGCTGCGCCGACAGCGGAGGAAACATAACGACAGTGCCGACGGGCACTTCTTCAACCTCCGACGACACCGATAAATTACTTTCCGATATGTTCACCGACCGCGATATCGAGGTCGGCTACGATGAGAACACCGACACGGTAATAACGCTTTCCGACAGCGGCACAATGTGCAAAAGCTCCGATATTACGGTGAACGGCGGCACGGTAACGGTTACCGCGGCGGGCACGTATATCATTAAGGGTACACTTTCCGACGGCAGTATTGTTATCGACGCCGACAAGAGCGATAAGATTCATATCGTCCTCGCGGGCGTGAGCGTTTCAAAGAGCACCACCGCCCCGTTTTATGTGAAGCAGGCTGACAAGGTGTTCGTTACGCTTGCACCCGACACGGAAAACATACTTACAAACACGGGCGATTTTACCGCGATTGACGACAATAATATAGATTCGTGTATTTTTTCAAAGGACGATATCACATTTAACGGTTCGGGCACTCTTACCGTTTCGAGTGAAAAGGGTCACGGCATCGTCTGCAAAGAAACGCTCTGCTTTACGGGCGGCACCTGCAGGGTAACCTCCGACGAACGTCACGCGCTCTCGGCAAAGGACGATATCAGAGTTATGGACGGCACCTTTGTTCTCACATCGGGCAAGGACGGGCTTAACGCGTCAAACGACGAGGATTCTTCGCTCGGATTCATTTACATTGAGGGCGGCAGTTTTGAAATAAATGCGGGTGACGACGGCATGCATGCGGATTCCTCGCTTCGCATTCTCGGCGGCAAAATAAATGTCACGCAGTCCTATGAGGGACTGGAGGGACACACGGTCGAAATTTCGGGCGGCGATATCAAGGTAAAGTCCTCCGACGACGGAATAAACGCGGCGGGCGGCGAAACGGCAAACGACCCGATGTCAAAGGACGCGGACGCATATATCAGAATTTCGGGCGGTACGGTATACATCGATGCCGACGGCGACGGAATAGATTCAAACGGCGATTTGTATGTTCTCGGCGGCACGGTGACCGTGTGCGGCCCCACGAGCGGCGGCGACGGCGCGCTTGACTGCGGCGAAGGAGCCGCCGCGCAGATAAGCGGCGGCACGGTGTTTGCTTTCGGCTCGTCGGATATGGCGGAAAACTTCAGTTCAGCCGAGAATCAGGGTGCCGCGCTGGTTGCTCTTTCGGGTAATGCGGGCGACACGGTAACGGTGAAAAACAGTGACGGCACAGCGCTTGCGTCGGCTGTGTCCGATAAAAAGTATGAGTGTGTTGTCGTCAGCTGCGCCGGAATGACCGAGAACGGCACCTTTAACGTTACTAACGGTACAAACGACAAGAAATTTACATTGAACGGCTTTATTTACGGCGAGAGAGGCGGCTTCGGCGGCATGGGCGGCAACCGCGGCGGCGCACCGTTCGGCGGCGAAATGCCGACGGGTGAGAACGGCGAACCTCCCGAAATGCCGACGGGTGAGAACGGCGATCCTCCCGAAATGCCGACGGACGAAAGCGGAAATAACAGTCGGAAGCCCGATTCCGGGCGGTTTTCCGATGAAAACGGCGAAAGAATGACGATGCCGGACGGCGAAAATCCGAGTGAACCTCCGACCGGCTCCGACGGCCGTCCCGAACGTCCCGCCGGTAAAACGACGGACAAAAATTTGCAAAATTCCCAAAATACATGATGCCTTGTTTTATATAAAAAGTACCTCCGCTCAGGTTGTGCGGAGGTACTTTTTTGCGATTAAAAAACTATTGATTCAGTGAGTATTCAAGCCGAGTATCGGCGTTGCTGTCGAATCCGACGTATATATCCGCAATGCCCGAAATTTTAACGGGACGGTTTTCGCAGTCTGCAAGCTCCAATGCGTCGCGTTTGATCGGGATTCTCACACGAACGGCTTCGCCTGCGCCGACCGACACGCGCTTCCAACCGACGAGCGTTCTTATCGGACGTATTATCGCGGCATGACGCACTCTGCCGTACAGCTGCACGACCGTTTCGGCTTTTTCTGTGCCGGTGTTTTTTACCGTAACTGCAACTTCGCTGCCGTCAAGCTGTGCGTCTTCAAGCTCAAAAGTCGTGTAGCTCATTCCGAAGCCGAACGGGAACAGCGGCTCGCTGCTCTCGTCTATATACATATTCACGAAGCGCGAACCCGTCCCCCTGCTGCCTATCGGGCGGCATGAGGTCAGACGGTCGTGATGTATCGGTATCTGTCCGACGCAGCGCGGGAAAGTCATGCTTAAATGTCCCGACGGCGACATTTCACCCGTCACAAGCATGCGTATCGCCTCCGCTCCTGCGGAGCCGGGGAACCAGACGTTCAGCAGCGCATTGCAGTGCGGCAGCACATCCGTGAGAACAAGCGGACGTCCGCAGAACAGCAGCACAACGATCGGCTTTCCCGTTGCTTCAAGTGTTTTGAGTTCATTTATCTGCTCCGCCGTAAGCTCGGGGTGCGCCTTGCTTGCGGCTTCACCCGTATCGGGTTTCGTTTCGCCCGTGGCAAACACAATAATATCGGCGTTGTCCGTGTCGGTCAGCGTTATTCCCGCGTCGCGTTCAAAAGCCTCACGAAGCGTCTCCGTTTCCGGTCTTATTCCGTCTACTGCCCATGCTCCGAGGATGTCGTGTTCGTCCGCATGGCTGCCGACAAGTGCTGTTTTTACACCTTTTTTAAGCGGCAGCACGCCGTCGTTTTTAAGCAGCACGCAGCTGCGCAGAGCCGTTTCGAGAGACGCTTTGTAATGCTCAGGCGCGTGGCAGATCTTATCGGCGAGAACAGGGTCGTCGTTTTTAACGGGGTTTTCAAAAAGTCCCAGATTATTTTTCAGTTCAAGCACGCGCATACACGCTTCGTCGACCGTCTTTATGTCGACTTCGCCGTCCACGATAAGTCCTTTAAGCTGCGTAATGTAGGCAAGCGACAAAAAGTCCAGATCAAGTCCGCCTTCTATTGACAGCTTCGCACATTCGCGCAGGCTGTCCGCCACGCCCTGATTCATGAGCTGCCGCACGTCGTCATAGTCGGACATCGACACGATGTTGTGACCCCATTGCTTGCGCATTATCTCATTTTGCAAAAATCCGTTGCACACGCAGGGGACTCTGTCCACCGCAACGAACGATGTCATTACCGTGTCGCAACCCGCGTCCATCGCCTGCTTGAACGGCGGCAGATAGACATTGTAAAGCTCCGTGCGGCTTACATCGACGGGTGAATATTCCTGTCCCGCGGTACAAAGTCCGTATGCCGCAAAATGCTTAGCGCATGTGGCGATTGAATTCGGCTTGTCGATCCCGTCGCCCCGGAAGCCGCGAACGGTGGCTGCACTCATTGCACCCGTGAGCACAGGCGATTCGCTCGGTGTTTCAAGCACGCGCCCCCATCGCGGATCGCGCGCAACGTCCATCATAGGGCCGAGCGTAAGGTGAAGTCCGCTTGCCGCGGCTTCTTTACCGCTCACTCTGCCCATATCATAGGCGTATTTTTCATCAAACGTGCATCCTACGCCAAGCGTCAGCGGAAAAATTGTGCGGAAGCCGTGTATGACATCGCGCATGAGAAGCGGCGGGATGTGATGCGGATGCTCGGCGGTCATCTTGCGCACGACCCTTGCAAAAGCCGCCGGTTCGGGTGAAATGTTGCACGCAAGCGCGCCCGTAAGAGCCATTTGTTCCTGCGTGAAGTTCATTTCGATCAGCGGTCCGAACGGTACCGCATCGCCGTCCAAAAAAACGGACATCTGCATTATTGAAAGCTGTCCTATTTTTTCATCAAGTGACATTTCGTTTAAAAGCTTGCGCAATTTGTCATGTGTCATTTTTCCGTCTCCCGATTACCCTTTTTTATATAATGCCATTATAGTGTCGCGGAATGTGTATTTCAAGCGTGCAGATGCAGCCGCGGCAAAAAAGTGTGTTTTATTGTTATTTCTGCGGTAAAAACCGAAAAAGTGCAAAGGCTTCGCGAAAAAAAACCGTTGACATTTTACGTTTTCATGTATATAATGTATGTATAAAACGATGACGGAGACATGCTTTTGCCGTTCGGCTTTCAGAGAGACTGCCGTTTTGCTGTGAGGCGGTTGAGCTTTGGCAAGGGTGTACCGCTCCCGAGTGCCGCCGAACGCGTCCGTTCGCCTAAGGCGTGCCGTAGGCGCCGCGTTAAGGCCTTAATAAGCGGCGGAATTTTTCCGCAACATGGGTGGAACCGTGGGGCAGTAATGCTTCACCCCGTTATCAACGGGGCGGAGTTTATTTTTTTGCCCCGAACGAAAGGAATGTTGACACATGGTAAAAGTTAAATTGAGAGACGACGTCCGCGAGTTTGAGAGCGGCACCACAGCCATGGACATTGCAAAAGCAATAGGCGCGGGACTTTATAAGGCGGTCTGCGTATGCAGGATAAACGGCGAGGAAAAGGATTTGCGCACACCGATAACCGAGGACTGCGAAATCGAATTTCTTACGTTTGATTCCGACGAAGGCAAGCGCACCTTCCGCCACTCCGCATCGCACGTGCTCGCACAGGCGGTCAAGCGTCTTTATCCCGAAACGCTTCTCGCAATAGGTCCCGCGATAGAAAACGGCTTCTACTACGATTTTGACAGAGACACGCCGTTTTCTCCCGAAGACCTTGAAAAGATAGAAGCGGAGATGAAAAAAATAGTCAAAGAGGCTCTCCCGATAGAGCAATTTGAAATGACCCCCGACGACGCGATAAAGTATTACAAAGACAAGGGCGAAATATATAAGGTCGAGCTTGTTGAGGAGCACGCCGACAAGGGCGAAAACATCAGCTTCTATAAACAGGGCGAGTTCACCGAGCTTTGCGCAGGTCCCCATATTCCCGACACGGGCAGAATAAAGGCGTTCAAGCTTACGTCCTGCACCGGTGCCTACTGGCGCGGCAGCGAAAAGAACAAGATGCTTCAGCGCATCTATGCCACGGCGTTTACAAAGCAGGCGGATCTCGACGCCTATCTTGAAGCTGTCGAAGAAGCAAAGCGCCGCGACCACAGAAAGCTCGGCCGCGAGCTCGGACTTTTCGCGCTCCGCGACGAGGCGCCCGGCATGCCGTTCTTCCTCCCCAAAGGCATGGTGCTTCAGAACACACTCATAAACTACTGGCGCGAGGTTCACAAAAAGTGGGATTATCTTGAAATATCCACTCCGCAGATTATGCGCCGTTCTCTCTGGGAAACATCAGGTCACTGGGAGCACTATCACGACGATATGTACACCACTCAGATAGACGGCGAGGACTTTGCCATAAAGCCCATGAACTGCCCCGGAAGCATTCTTGTGTATGAGCTTGAGCCGCATTCCTACAAGGAGCTTCCTCTGCGCTACGGCGAACTGGGCAGGGTGCACAGAAACGAGCTTTCGGGGGCGCTGCACGGTCTTTTCAGAGTGCGATGCTTCACGCAGGACGATGCGCATATACTTCTTGCTCCCGAACAGATAAAGGACGAGGTCATACGCATCGCAAGTCTGTTCGACGAGGTCTACTCTCTGTTCGGTCTTCCCTATGAAATAGAGCTTTCCACGATGCCCGACGACCATATCGGCAGCGAGGAGGATTGGAAAATCGCAACCGACGCGCTTGCAAACGCCATAACGAGCGTCGGAAAAACATATATCGTCAATGAGGGAGACGGCGCGTTCTACGGACCGAAGCTTGACTTCCACATCAAAGACAGCCTCGGCAGAACGTGGCAGTGCGGCACTATTCAGCTTGACTATCAGCTTCCCGAACGCTTCGGTCTTGAGTATACGGGCGCGGACGGCGAAAAGCATTGCCCCGTGATGATCCACCGCGTTGTTTTCGGCTCCGTCGAGAGATTCATCGGCGTTATCACCGAGCATTTCGCAGGTGCGTTCCCGATGTGGCTCTCTCCCGTTCAGGTTGAAATTCTGCCGATTGCCGACCGCCACCACGGCGCGGCAAACGCGGTCAGGGATAAGCTTGAAGCTGCCGGAATAAGAGTGCATGTCGACACGAGAAGCGAAAAACTCGGCTATAAGCTGAGGGAAGCGCAGCTCCAAAAAACACCGTATATGCTCGTTGTCGGTGACAGGGAAGCCGAGGAGGGCACCGTCTCCGTCCGCAAACGCGGTGAGGGCGACAAGGGCAGCATGTCCGCAGACGATTTCATGAAGCTTGCGCTTGACGATATC
>OMRJ01000131.1 GCA_900313475.1 uncultured Eubacteriales bacterium
ACTTGACGTATTTGCAAGGGTTTTAACGCGGCATGAGCTAAATCCGACCGGTCAAAACCGACACGGGTTCAAGTCCCGTCAGCCTATCAAACGTTTCGCTTGCGGCGACGCTATGCCTTATATGAAAACCGCCCGTATTTTTTTGTGTTCAGCTCCAGCGGATCATCTCCGGCAGGCGCTTTTTCCGCGCACTGCTGCGGCGTTATCGGCCGCGACATGCAGAAATACCTGAACGAATCGGCGAAATGATCCTCCTGCGACGTATCAAGGTCTTCGGGATTAACGTCCGAAAACTGCAAAAGCGGCAGCGTCCTTATCGCGGCGGCGCAGGTATTGAAAAAGTACGCCATCGGATATCCCCCGTCATCAAACGCAAGACGGTAGTGCACCTGCATCCATCCGGGAATACGCTTGTTGTCACCGCGCGAAAAGTATACAAAATGTCTGTCGGCGGAATCGATTATCGCCTCCCCGCGCGACACGTCCCATATCGACGGGTCGGCAACGCCCGTTATCCTCTTGCCCTTAAGCCATCTGTGAGTGGTTTCTATACGGTGTATCTCCTCAAAAATCCTGTCGGGATACCACTTTACACCCTCGTTCGGCGTCTGCGTGCAGCCGTAAAGCTGCAGTATGAGATATGCCCTTCCGTCGTAATCTATCGCCCACCAGTCGCACGAGAACGGTTTTGCGAAGCCGAAGTCGAAGCTTCTCACGATGTTCCAGCCGTCGGGAATCTCAAACGGTTCGATAACATGAGTAAACCGCCTGTCATTGTAATGTGACGGGTCATCGCGGAATTCCTCGAAAAACTGACCGTCGAAAATGTCCCAGTCGCCGTTGAGCCACGCCTTGCGCAGCTTCGGAGGCAGCGCCTCAAGCCGCTTTATGTAGTCGGGATCATTCTCCATAAGCGCGGCGTTGTCGGTGACAAGACTCTTGTAAAAAACGTAATCGTCGGGATTCTCCCCCGTTTTATACGCCCTGTCAATAAACAGCCTTTTCACAAAAGCATGTCCCACGCCGCCGGGATTGCATGTGAGATATACCCTTTTCGGGAAGCCGTTAACTCCTCTTACGCACGCCTTGAACCTGTCGTACTGCTCCTCCGTAAGCTGTGTCGCCTCGTCCAAAAACAGCACGTCCACCTCCGTGCCCTGATATCGGTCGAGGTCTTTAATGTTTCGGCAGTAGCCGAGCTTTATTACCGAGCCGTTTTTGAACAGAAATTCCTTTGCCGTCTCCTTGAATACCGCCGTTTTTCCGACAAGCTCCTTAAGCGGTGTTATATGGTTTGCGCGAAGCTCCGGATAAGTTTTTCGGACTATCATTATCTTTATACCCGGATATTTCAGCGCCAAAAGCACCGCCTTGACTCTCACCGCCCAGCTTTTGCCGCCGCCGCGGGCACCGCCGAATGCAATAAAACGGTGAGTGTCCTCTAAAAATTGTTTCTGTGTTTCTCCCGGAATCCCCGGATACAGTGTTTCCATAAATCCCCTTTCGCGGGCTGCCGCCGCATATAATTTTGTCTACTCCGCGTACCTGTCCGCGCACTCGTCCATCACCACATGCAGCACGCTGCCGCCGTCCGACCCGTCGTTTATGCTTCCGGTCACCGACAATGCCTCCTTGAGTACCGACCAATACTCCTTCAGCGATTTCGCGCCTGTCTGTTCGTTTCCGTCCTCGCCGCCGGAATCGCAGGCAAGCTTTATCGCGCGGTATGTCGCGCGGCACATAATGTCCGATGCCTCCGACAGGCAATCCTCCGAATTTACGGGAACTCCGTGCTTTCTGCGCACGGTTCGCTTTTTCTTTTCGGTGCTGTCCGTTCTTATCACCCCCTCGTCGTCGCAAAGACCGCTTCGTCGTCGCGGACTGCGCATCGCTTGCGGCTGCGTTCCTCGCTTGTCGGAGCAAAGACCGCTAAGCTACGTCCCGCGCTTCGGCGCGTGACATCCGCCCGCTTGTCTTGCTCCTCCTCTCGTCAAAAAGTCTCGCTCGGTTCGGC
>OMRJ01000245.1 GCA_900313475.1 uncultured Eubacteriales bacterium
ACCGACGGCAAAGATTTAAATAAACCGTCATTTGCATACTGATACGGGCGTGAAGAAATCAAAAAACCTTTTTCACACTGTTCAACGCCGGCAAGTATTGACATGTCGCCTATGTATGAGTACAGACGAAGCGAACCTGCTCCGATGCACACGGGCCGCCTGACGCTTTTAGGCACGCTGACTGTTCTTCCGAGCATATCGGTAACCGTTAAACGGTCGGAAAGACCGTCATCCGGCTGTAACGTGTTTTCCCTATCCGGCACGGCAGTGTCGGTAGGGGAATTATTTGTTTTACAAGCGCTTAACGTCAGAATTATAACAAGACAAACGGATATAAGCACATACACTGCTTTTTTCATGTTAATTTTCCTTTCTTACTTAGGTACGGCAACTGTCGTTCCGTGTAAATCATGAACCGAGGCATCAATGCCATACACCTCTTTGATTTTTTCCGGAGTGAGAATTTCGGTTCCGCCTGTTGCCGAAACGGTACCGTTTTTCATCAGAATAATTTTATCGGAAAAACGAGATGCAAGCGAAATATCATGCATTGTAACGATAAAAGTTACACTGTTTTGTTCCGAAATATCTTTGATTGTTTCAATGAGCTTCACCGCCCCGCCAATGTCAAGATTTGCGGTCGGTTCATCCATAAGTATCAGCTTTGCGTCTGAGCAGAGAGCACGTGCTACCGACACCTTGCGAATTTCTCCTCCCGACAGCTCGTACGTTTTTTTTGCGGCAATGTCGGCAATTCCCAACTGTTCGATAATGCTGCCTGTGCGTTTTCTGTCCGATTTTCCCGGCAGAAAGGAGTATGCTCCGCGCCGCCCCGACAAAACCGTGTCAAATACCGTAAGGGAAGATATCCGCTGCAGCTGCGGCACATAGGCAATACGGCGGGCGCGTTCAAAGGCTTTTGCAAACGTTATATCTTTTCCGTCAAGACATATTTTTCCGCTTAAAGGGTGTAACACTCCGCATATACACCTAAGAAGCGTTGTTTTACCCTCGCCGTTTACTCCCAATATCACCGTATTTTCACCGTCGGCAACATTAAAGGATACGTCGGAAAGAACGGGTGACGAACCGTATGAAAAAGACAGATGTTCAATCGAAAGCATGCGCATTTCCTCCCCTGTGAGAATTAAGCAGCAGCCAAAGAAAAACAGGTCCGCCGAAAAGGGAAGTCACTGCGCCTACAGGCAGTGACACTCCGCTTATCACACTTCTGGCAACAGTGTCCGACAAAAGAAGCAGTATCATACCGCAAAGCGCCGAAGCCGGAAGAAGAATGCTCATTTTGCCGCCGACAATCCTTTTTGCAGCCTGCGGGGCAGTGAGTCCGATAAAACCTATTATTCCGATAAAAGACACACAAACCGCGCATATCAGCGATGAGAGAATCAAGCATACGAATCTCAACAGTGTGACATTTACGCCGAGACTTAACGCAGTTTCGCCGCCCTGCTCAAGCAAATCAATATCACGCGAACGAATTGCGGTAAAAACAACAGCGGGAACGATGACTGCCGACATAAAAACACACTCACGAAAAGATGCACGCCCCAAATCACCAAAGCTCCAAAATACGGCGGAGGATAACTGCGAATCGGCGGAAAAATACTGCAAGACAGTCGTTCCCGCAGTAAAAAACGCCCCAACGGCAACCCCGCACAACACCACGGTTTCGGAGGAAAAACGTTTTTTTGCAGCCAAAACCAGATTTACGGCAATGCCGAGAAAAGCCGCAGCAAATGCACAGATCGTAACAGTGTAAGGATTTGAGACTGTAAGCGAGCCGTTTACCGCGCCTTTGACCGAACCCGCTCCGAAAAGAAGAATCGCGCAATTCGCACCGAAAACCGCCCCGTTTGAAACGCCGAGCGTGGAAGGAGACGCAAGCGGATTGTTGAGAACCTTCTGCATGATACAACCGGACACCGAAAGTCCGACGCCTGCCAAAGCAGCGGCTGTTACACGCGGTAAACGTATTTGCAGAAGAATCAGTTTTTCACCGTCAGTCCCCGCGCCCGTCAAAACCCTGAATAATTCCGAAATACCTAACCCGGAAGCCCCTGAACAAAAGCATAACAAAACCGACAGAGCCGCGGCTGCTGCCAATAAAGCTGTTTTTTTTCTGTTTTTTCGATTGATTTTTTCAATTTCAACGATAATACTGTTTCCGTTCATTTGTCCTTTTTACAAAAGCAAAAAAAGACACATTTCCAAAAAAAGGAAACACGTCTTCTGACAATAATTGCTTTGGTATTTTCAAATTGTTCTGCCGCTTCTGCGGTTAAAAACATGACTGCTGTCACGCGATTGCTACGATTTTATCATATGTGCCGTCGGTTGTCAACCGTTACCGTTAATAATTTCACCGAGCCGTTCGACGGCGTCGTCAGCCATTTCTGCCAAAGTGATACTTTTAACTCCGGCAACGATATTTCCGCATCTGTCGGATGGAATCATTATTTTGACGGCATTACTGCGCGCAACGGTCAACGATATTTTCGGCGTGATTTCACCGAGCAGAGAATCGGCAATCACCATTCCCACGGGACCGATTATAACATCGGCGCTTTTACTCAACACGGCAACGGAATTTTCACCCGTGGCGGCTTTTTTTGCACCGCCTTTTATCATCGCTGCCGTTGCGGCGGTATTTGTTCCGACAGCCGCAAGAGAAATATTCGGATATTTTTCCGAAATTTGCTCACAAAGATATTTTCCGAGCCTGCCGCCCTGTCCGTCAATTATCAAAACTTTCACGGTATCGCCTCCGAACACTAAAAGTATACCACAAAAAATGCCGCTTGTCCATAAGGAAAAAAGGTTGACATGCTTTGAGTGAAGTGATATACTATAAAAACATAAAACTGTGACGGAATTATGCCGAAATGCGGCGTCATCAGAGAATCGGCGGACGGTGCAAGCCGATCAAAACGCATTTTGTGCAGTCTCACTCCGGAGTTTCGTCTCCCAACGCTCATTGAGTTTATAAGAGACGGCGTAAGGTCTGCGTTAAAGGCTTTGAGCAGGCTGCATTTTGCGGCAAGCAGGGTGGTACCGCGGTATTTTTACCGTCCCTGGATTTTTTCCGGGGGCGTTTTTATTATTTCAGAAAGGATTTTCCCTATGAACTACGATTTTAAATCAGTTGAGCCGAAATGGCAAAAAAAATGGGAAGACAGCGGCGTGTTTCACGCTCGCGACGATTCCGGCAAAAAAAAGTTTTACGCTCTGGTCGAGTTTCCTTATCCGAGCGGAGCCGGAATGCATGTTGGACACATAAAGGCATACTCGGGACTCGAAGTTGTTTCCCGCAAGCGCCGCATGCAGGGATATAACGTCCTGTTTCCGATAGGCTTCGATGCATACGGTCTTCCAACGGAAAACTACGCAATTAAAACGGGAATTCATCCCCGTAAAGTTACCGACATGAACATTGCAAAGTTCACGGGGCAGCTTCAGCGCGTAGGCTTTTCGTTTGACTGGACGCGTGTCATCGATACAACTCAGGAAGAATATTACAAATGGACGCAGTGGATATTCCTCAAGATGTTTGAAAACGGACTTGCATTCAGAGACAAAACCCTTGTAAACTACTGCCCATCGTGCAAGGTCGTTCTGTCAAATGAAGACTCACAGGGGGGCAAGTGCGATATATGTCATTCCGACATTATTCAGAAATCGAAAGATGTTTGGTACCTTCGTATTACAGCCTATGCCGACAAGCTTCTCAAAGGTCTTAAAGAAGTCGATTTTCTTCCGAATATCAAGCTTCAGCAGGAAAACTGGATAGGCAAGTCAACAGGTGCATTTGTTAATTTCAAAGTCAAAGATACCGATGAAAAGCTTCGTATTTATACAACGCGTCCCGATACTCTTTTCGGCGTAACGTTTATGGTAATGGCACCCGAACATCCGATGCTCGATAAATACAGGGATATGATCTTGAATTTTGACGATGTAACGGCATACAGGGCGGAATGCGCTAAAAAAACGGAATTTGAGAGAACTCAGCTTGTTAAGGACAAGACAGGCGTACGCCTTGAAGGCTTTTCTGCGATCAATCCCGTAAACGGTAAAGAAATCCCGATCTTTATTTCCGATTACGTTATGATGGGCTACGGTACGGGCGCTATAATGGCTGTTCCCGCACACGATCAGCGTGACTACGATTTTGCAAAAAAATTCGGTGTAGACATAATTGAAGTCATAAAGGGCGGAGATATTTCAACGGAAGCCTATACGGGTGACGGCGAAACGGTAAATTCCTGTTTCCTCAACGGATATAAGAAGAAAAAAGATTCGATTGAAAAAATGCTTGAGTTTCTCGAAGAAAAAGGCATAGGAGAGAAAGGCGTTCAGTATAAAATGAAGGACTGGGCGTTCAACCGTCAACGCTATTGGGGCGAGCCTATTCCCATTGTTTACTGCGACAGGTGCGGCTTGGTTCCCGTACCGTATGACGAACTGCCGCTTAAACTGCCGAAGGTCGAAAATTTTGCGCCCGGCTCCGACGGCGAAAGTCCTCTTGCAAAGATTGATTCATTTGTAAACTGCACATGTCCGAAGTGCGGCGGCAGGGCAAGGAGAGAAACGGACACCATGCCGCAGTGGGCAGGGTCGTCATGGTATTTTCTTCGCTATACAGATCCTCATAATGACAAGGCTTTTGCCGACAAGGAAAAACTCAAATACTGGGGACCCGTAGACTGGTATAACGGCGGAATGGAGCATGTAACACGTCATCTTATCTATTCGCGTTTCTGGCACCGTTTCCTTTATGATATCGGCGAAGTGCCCTTCAAAGAACCGTATGCAAAACGCACGGCACAGGGGCTCATTCTCGGACCCGACGGCGATAAAATGTCAAAATCAAAGGGCAATGTAGTTGATCCCAACGATGTGGTCGACGAATACGGCGCGGACGTTTTAAGAACATATGTCCTGTTTATGGGTGACTATGAAAAGGCCGCTCCGTGGAGCGAATCGAGCGTTAAAGGCTGCAAGCGTTTTATCGACCGTGTATGGAATCTGCAGACGATACTTACGGATAAACCCGGCATGTCGAAAAAACTCGAAAGCGCATTTCATAAAACCGTCAAAAAAGTATCCGACGACATCGAAACGCTTAAATACAATACGGCGATTGCCGCACTCATGACGCTTCTTAACGACATTTACGATTACGGCGAAATTACGCGCGATGAGCTTTTGACATTCATAAAGCTTCTTAATCCCTTTGCTCCGCATGTGACGGAGGAAATAAACGAGATTGTTTTCCGCGGTGCAATGCTTGCCGACAGCGAATGGCCCGAATATGACGAAAGCAAATGTCTCGACAGCGAGATTGAAATTGCAGTTCAGGTCAACGGCAGGATAAAAACAAGAATTACCGTTCCCGCCGATATAGAACAGTCGGATGCAATTTCCGCGGCAAAAGAAAACACCGCCGTAAAAGAGGCGATCGACGGAAAATCAATTGTAAAAGAACTGTATGTCAAGGGCAGACTTGTAAACATTGTTGTCAAATAAAGGAGAGTGTCAAAGAGTGCCGATAAGACCTAATTTGCTATTTGTCTACGCAAACGGCCTGCGATACGATGCGTCGGGGTTTAACGGTAATGAACTGGCTTACACTCCGTGCCTTGACGCTTTTGCAAGAGAAAGCATATGCTTTGAAAACGCCGTTTCGGGACAACCCCTTGAAACGCCTTTTGCCGCCGCATTATTTACGGGAAAATACTCTGTTGAAACGGGTGCGGTTATCAATGAATTGAGAATTTCAACCGAACACGTCACATTTGCCGATGTTCTCGGAAACAACGGCTACGATACGCTTTTTTTCGGACGGTGGCACCTTTATGCCGCACAACTCGGTCACTATTATAACACAAAAAATTCATATGTGCCGGAGGGAGAATATCGACTCGGCTTCAACACCGCATTCGGATCCTTCAATGAGAGCGGAGAATTTTTCGCTCCGAAGTCATATTATCACCTTGACTCTCCGGCAAAGCTCTATTCAAAGGGTTTTGAACCTGATTTTCAAACGGAGCTTGCAATTGAAAAGCTTTCGGAATATGAGAAATCCGACAAGCCCTTCGCAATGTTTTTGTCTTACGGTTCTCCGAGCGGCACGCCGTCTCCCGATAATGTTCCGAAAGAATACTACGATATTTTCAGAAGTACTTTGTTCCCCGTTTCGCCGAACCACTCCGAAAAGAACGATCCGCACGCCGATATCTGGTCACGCTTTTTCGGGAAGGATCGAAACGATCTTGAAATATGGAAGCGTTGTTCGGCTGCAATGACAGCAAATCTCGATGCAAATTTCGGAAAACTGACCGATGCCTTAAAGAAGTACGGTCTTTTTGACAACACACTTATTGTATTCACATCGTCAAAGGGCGAGATGTTCGGCTCGCACGGCAGACGTTCCGCAAACATCTTTTACGACGAAGCCGTGCATGTTCCGTTACTGATAAAGCATGGCAGCCGATTAAGCAGCGGAAGAAACAAAACCTGTGTCAATACACCCGATATAATGCCGACCGTGCTTTCGCTCCTCGGTCTTGCCGTACCGGATACCGTAAGCGGAAAAGACATAAGCAGCGCCTTGATTAACGGACACGAGTTTGAAAACGACTGTCTTCTCATCGGTACAGGTCCTGCGGCAATTTGGGGTGACGGCAGAGAATGGCGCGGACTGCGCACATCGGAATATACATATGCCGTTTATTTAAGCGGCGGTGAAGATCTGCTCTTTAAAAACTCCGATGACAGATTCCAGATGAATGACCTTTCAAAAAACGAAGAATATGCAGATGTTCTTAAACTGTTAAAGGACAAAATGCATACCAAAATGGATGATATAGGCGACACATTCGAGAAAAACAGTTTTTATAAAAAGAACTGCGTATCGAAGCGGAAGATAAAAAAATCTTTTTCATCATAAAATCAAATATTAAGATAAGCCCTCGGAATTACGTTAAAAACGTATCTTCCGAAGGCTTTTTCTTTTTCTGTCAGAAGTTAAGAACTGCCGATTTTGTTTCTTTTGCTTTTTTTATATCTCTGCACGGAAAGGAGTATTCCGACGAAAGCTTCGGTCTGTTGACAACCGATATTTTTACATTGATAAGTCCGGCGGCATCATCGGGAAGCATCAGTGACACCGCTCCGATTTCGATGTTTGTCTGCGGCATAACGTTACCGAAATCAAATGTTCCGCACTTATATGTTTTTCCGTTTATTTCGGATGTCACGGCCACTTCTCCACCGTGCAGCACGTTAAGACTGTCATTGAGTATCCATACGCGTCCTCTGAACATTTCACCCGAAAACCATAAAAGCTTTTCGGTTTCAAGGCTTGCTGCCTGCGGACGCAACGCATCGCATACAGCATAATACGAGGGCTTTGGTTCATTTTCCCATGAAACAATGCTGTTGTTCGCCGCAGTCGGCCAAGGCTCGTTAAAACACCAGTTTATTGCCATTGCACAGTGGGGAGACTGTCGGCGCATTTCTTCAAAACATGCCCTGTAGTTCATTGCCTGAATAAACCGGCTTTTAGCAATTGTGTCACGAAGGTCACCTGTTTTTCCGAAAAAATGTATTATCGCGTCATAATCCGTCCATGAGCCGTCAAGCCATGCACCGAAAGCATGGTGTTCTCGCCACACATCATTTTCAGGTGTAAAATCGTCAAAATCATTTTCATCGGCAAAAAGGCGCAGCACTTTTTCGGAAGCAAGCGACGGCGTACCGAATTCCGTATATGCCGTGCTGTGCGCTTCCCGGAAAAGCTGAAGTGTTTCTTTCTTTTCCGCTGCGTCATAAGACGTATAGTGTCCGTGTGACATTCCCATAAGCGGTGAAGTGGCGATAAACGGTGTAAATCTGTCTTCACCGTAACACACGGCATTCAACAGCCGCAGAGCGTGGTTCTGATCCGTCATTCCCGACCAGCTGTTAAACAGCTCATTTCCGCCGCACCAAAGAACGACACTCGGATGTGTTCTCAACCTGCGAACGATTGAAACAGCTTCACTGTGAAGAACGGAAAGATAACCGTCATCATCCGGATATTCGTTACATGCAAGCGGAAATTCCTGCCAAATCATAATGCCGAGCTCATCGCACATATCAAAAAATGATTCGCGGTTTATAAAACCTCCGCCCCAGATGCGAAGAATATTCATGTTCGCATTTTTCACAAGCAACAAAAGCTCACGATATTACTCATCGGTCAGGTCACAGGGAAAAACCTCCGCATTTACCCAGTTTGAGCCTTTTACAAAAACTTTTATTCCGTTAATTTCAAGCTGTGCGGGAGCGTCGGAACGTGATTTCGGAAAGCTGTCGGGTTTCTCCCAACTGCCTTTATTCATTATCAGCTTTGAACGTCGAAAGCCGATTTTCTTTTCATACCTGTCTTTTTCGATGCCGTTTTTATCCGTAAGAACCGCAGTTAAAACGTAAGTGTTCTGTTTTCCGTACCCTGTCGGATACCATAATTTCGGGGTATCAAAAGTCATTTCGTATTGCTTTTCGCTACCGGAAACAGGAAAAATATATTCGGCACATTCTTTTCCGTTTTCGCTGAGCCGAACCGAAAGCAATCCGTCAAATACACAGCCGAATTTACAGTCCAGTGTTATACCGGCTCGTTTCAGGTCATCCGAAAGACGATATGACATATCAACACTGTCAAAAGACTGTTTATTCTTCAGTTCAAGGTAAACATCGCCCCAAAGTCCGGATGTGATGAGGCGAGGATGCCAGTCCCAACCATAGCATGCGTCGGATTTGCAGCTTTTGCGCGCTTCGTTTCGGTCATTTGTTCTCCCGCATTTCGGCACGGGATCAAAAACAACCTCCAGATCGCATTCAAGCCCCGAATACTTTGTAACTTCAATGCGAAACGGAGAGAACATTCCCGTATGCTTATAAACCGTTTCGCCGTCGATCTTTACCGAACAGGAATAATCCGCTCCGTCAAAGCACAGGTATGCCGTTTCGTTTTCTGCCGCAGTAAAACAAAGCTTTGCTTTATAGTGCCAAAACTTATCCTCGCAAAACGCAAACTTTTTAAACTCAGCACCTTTATAAAAAGGTTCAAAACCCATGAATGCTCCGTAATCTTTTTGCACCGCGCCCGGAACGGATGCAGGAAACATTGTTTCCGGGATACCGTCGGCTTCATCTGTAAAGCCGAGCGTCCACTTGAATTGAACTGATCTTCCGTTCATTTTATTTTTCCTCCGCTTCACGTAAAATACCGTTGTATCTGGCAAACCAATACGGCGTAAGAAAAGCCGTTCCGTCGGAAATCATTTTGCCGCCGTGACTGCTTATTCGGAAAACATTGCGGTTCGGCCGAGAGAGATTGAGTTCATGATAGGGCAAAGGTTCTTTAAGCTGTGCCGGCTCAAACAGCGGTTCCTGTTCCGTGTCAAGCACAAGCTTTTTTCTGTTTTCGTTATCCGAAGCGTAATTGTGCATATCAAGCGGCATTTCGGCAAGAGAACGCACTCCTTCGCTCAAGCCGTCGTCGCTGTCCGAAAAAACAGCATGAATAAAAGCAAAAAACGGCTGTCTCTCGATTTTTTCGTAGCTCCACAAATCTTCAAGTCCGCAGAGATAATATTTGCGCAACGTTTCGTCTTTTTCAAGTGTCAGAAGAATAAGAAGGCTCAGGAAACACAGATTATCATCAATATGGCAGATATGCGCATCACGAATTTTAACGCGCATTGTGTTAAGAGGAAACGCATGCTCCGAAACAAACTCGGAATAAAGCCTCGTGTATTTCTCATCACCTGTGATATGTTCGCAAACCTTAAGGTACATAAGCATCTCCAGCGAATTGGTGCCGCGTTCGCCGAACCATCTGTCATCATGATTCAGTGTATCCGGATTCCACATCGCCCATGTTGTCGGTTTACCGTCACGGTCAATGAGCTTGAATGAATTGTTAATTATATGTTCGGCAATTGTGCCGAGCGATTTTTTAATAAGCTCCTTTTCTCCGGCATCGGCACAAAGATCGTAATAGACAGCCATTCCGAAAAAATGACCCGTTATTTCGTCGCTTGACGTATCACCGCGCCATTCGCATGTGCCGTCGGGAGAGAGTGACCACTCATGATTTCCGTTGCCGAAGCCGTATTCATCGGGATATCTTATCGCACGCGCGGGAAAGCCGGGAATCCCGGTTATATTTTCGAGAAGCATAACGGCTTTCATTGCACGTCGTGCTTTTTCAAGCGCATCCTGTTCTCCGGTCACGGCATAACGGTAGCATTGACCCGCCATATACCATGCTGTCCACAATCCGTCGTTATCCGTTATCGCAACCGTTCCGTCGGGAGAATGTGCAGC